>JANLWV010000228.1:0-9074 GCA_031364765.1 Vicinamibacteria bacterium | reverse complement strand
CAAAGTTGCCTCGATTGAGTTCAATGGCGGACACATTGTGGGCGAAACGCGGGTCGGCATTTGCGCGGGCCGAAAGGGCCGCCGCCGCTTCGTCATACCGGCCGGCCCGGCGCGAGAGACTGGCGGAGAGAAGCGACCAATCAAGGTCGGTCGGGTCGGCGGCGAGTCGCTCCCTGACCAGCGCTTCTGCCTCGACAGAGGTCCCTCCGTTCGCGGCCAGGTGAAGCGGTCGTGCGGCCGGGGCCAGATCGATCGTCCGCTGATGGGTAATCATCGGGAGGGCCAGGCTCGACAGGGCGAAGGCAACCAGAAGAACAACGGACACCGCCTTCTCCGCCCGAGACTCAAAGATAAAGAAGAGCGTCACCCACCAGAACGGCAGATATCCCCAACCCAGGAAGCCGGCGAGCGGCAAGGCGAGAAACAGGACGGCCATGAAAAGGGCGAGTGATTTCAGGGGTCCGGAAAGTCCCTCGGCCACGTCGTGGCCGAAGACGGCGGCGTAGCGCAGGAGCAGCCCGAATGAGAAGCCGACGGCGAAGAGGGCGCCCACCACAAGAACACCCAGAAGCACGGCGGAGAGGAGGCGTCCGCGTTCGAGCGGGTTGGCCCACGCGAGAGCGAGCGCGCTCCAGGCCTCGACCGGTTTCCCCGCAGCATCGGCTTTTCGAGCCAGGTGGGGGGCCGAATCGGGCGCGAAGCCGACGGCGGCGTTGAGGATTTCCACCGAATCCGCTTTGGTTCCCTCGCTGGCGCGGACCTCGGCCCGGCCGGAGATGGCCCCGGCCACGTCGTCGAGGACGCTCAGATTCCTCTCGGCTCGACGACGTTGAAGGCTCATGAGCGCCTTCGACGCCGAGTCCTGATCCTGCAGTTTGATGGCGTCGAGCCAGGCTTTGAGGTCGGGGCCAAAATCGTCGGTGGGACTGGCCTGCACTGGCGTGGCCGCCGCGACCGCTGCGGCGGGAGCCGGTGACGGCGAGGTCAACCGCTTGGCCGGGGCCGGGGACTGGCCAAGGACAAGAGAGGAGAGCGCGGAGGCCAGGAGGAAAGCGATCAAGGCCCGGACCCTTTCGCCGAACCGACAAAAGCAAGACGGAGATCGAACAGGATCGCCTCGATGATCCTCGACTCATCATCGGTCCTTCGTCCATCGGTCTTGTCTTTGAGCATCTCAAGCGCGCTGATCATCTGCCGCGCAGCACCCAGGTCCTTTTGCTCTCCGCCTATGAAATCGGCGGCCTGGGTCGCGAGCGAAATAATGAACGAAGAGAAGCTTACGGGGGACGCGTGCGGTGTTTCCCTGGGAGCGGAAGGCGAGATCGGAGCGCCCTCGGAGGAGGTCGCCGGCTGAGCCTCCGCCTTCAATTCTCCATCAGCCGTGAAGTGGCGCCGGTCCGTCACTTTCAGGTTGGGTTCGGCCTGGTCCATACGTTGTAGCGGATCGTACACCAGCGTCGAACCATAAAGGAATTGTGATCCCAAATCCGGAGGCGATCCGGGGGGCACCGGCAAGCGGAACTTCCGGACCGGTCGGCTATGAATTAAAGTCGCCCGGCGCATCTTGGAGGTCCTATCGTGCCGGAGCGCCGGTGGCGCCCATCGGCCCGAGCGGCAGGAACGGGAGCGGGCGTTTATTCAATGGACGAAAACACAGAAATTCGCATCCTCGTGCTCGACGATGAGTTGTTCATGCTCAAGCTCCACGCCCAAATGCTTTCAGGCCTCGGCTTTTCGTCGGTCGAAACCTGTCAGAACGGTCACGAGGCGCTCGCGGGCATGGACGTGGAACCGGGGCCCCCGGATCTGATCCTGCTCGATCTCAGCATGCCGGCGATGGACGGCATCGAGTTCATCAGGCGGCTCGTGGATCGCCAGTTTCAGGGCCGCTTGATTCTGGTCAGCGGCGAGGATGAGCGGGTGCTTCGAACCGTCGAGAAACTCGCGGAGGCTCATCACATCCGGGTCCTCGGGCAATTGAGCAAGCCGATTCAGGAGGACAAGCTCGCGACCCTCCTCCGAAGATGGCGGCCGGCCTCCGGGACATTCGAGATCGCCTGGAAGAAGCTCTACTCCGCCGGCGAGGTGCGTCAGGCGGTGGAAGGCAGTCAACTGACTGTCCACTACGAGCCCAAGGTATTGGTCAAGACCGGTCAGTTCGTCGGCGTCGAGGCCCTGGTACGGTGGCGTCATCCCAAAGACGGCCTGGTGACACCGCAACAGTTCATCAGCGTGGCCGAGAGCAACGGTTTGATTAATCAGCTCACCCGTTTTGTGTTCTCGACCGCGATGTCGCAGTCCGCGGTCTGGCGAGCCGGAGGTTTGTCGGTTCGGATGGCGGTGAACGTCTCCATCGACGCCTTGTCTTCTCTCGACTTCGCTGACTTCGCGCTCGAGCAGGCCTCCCGCGCCGGCGTCCCGCCGAAGGATGTGATTATCGAAGTCACGGAGAGCCGGCTGATGCAGGATCTCCGCGCTCCGCTCGAGGTCCTCACCCGCCTGCACCTCATGCGCTTCGAGCTGTCCATTGACGACTTCGGGACCGGCTATTCATCCTTGTCCCAGCTTCAGAATATTCCGTTCGGCGAGCTCAAGATCGACCGCTCCTTCGTCCATCGCGCCACCGTCGATCAGACCGTGCGGACGATGTTCAACACCTGCCTCGGGCTCGCGAAGCAACTCAAGATGAGCGCGGTGGCCGAAGGCGTCGAAGACAAGAACGATTGGGCCTTCGTCGGGACGACCGAGTGCGAGACGGCGCAGGGCTACTTCGTGGGAAGGGCGATGCCGCCGGAGTCCATCCTCCCCTGGTCGGCGAAGTGGAGTGACCGCTTCCGCCGGGAATTCGCCAACGAAAACTAGCCGGCGCCTGCCGCCTATCCGCGGCGGCCCGGGCGCTATCATCCCCGAAGGAGACCCGATGAGAATACTTTCCTTCCGCCCTTTCCTTTCCGCCGCCGCGGCCGCCGCCATGCTGACCGTGGCCGCTCCCACGTTCGCTCAGAAGGCGATCATCGTCGTGCGACACGCGGAGAAGGTCGACGAATCCGCCGATCCGCTCCTGTCCGCCGCGGGAACGGCGCGAGCCGAAAATCTGGCCAAGGCCCTCAAGAGCCTGAACGTCAAGGCGGTCTACGTGACCCAATATCAGCGGACTGGCCTCACCGCGGCTCCGCTGATGACGGCCCTGGGCCTGAAGCCCATCCAGGTTCATTCCGACGCCACCCCCGAACTCGTCGAGCGGATGAAGAAGGAACATCCGAACGATGTCGTCCTCACCGTCGGCCACTCGAACTCGCTCCCGCGCATCTTGAAGCTCCTCGGCTTTCTGGAGCCGGTCGAGATCGGTCACGACGAATACGACAGTCTCTTCGTGGTCGTCCCGGCCGCGTCCGGACCGCCGACCGTGCTTCGCCTGCGTTACTAACAGCTAGCCCGAACCCTGACTAACCGACGAGAATCGCGGCCCCAACGCCGGCGAGGAGAAGCAGCACGGCAAAAGGCAGAATTCGGTTCCGCAACTCCGGGGCGCCGACCGAGGCGGCCATGCTCGTCTTGGTCAGGGTGTTCGCCATGACCGCGATGAGAATGGTCCGCGCGGCGATGCCAACCATGTCGGGCTTCTGGCCGGCGAGGTTCGCCATCGACAGGGCGATTGCGTCGACGTCAGTAAGTCCAGCCACCGCCCCGGCAAGGTACAGTCCCGCGCTGCCAAAGTAAACCTGCGCCGCCTTGGCGACGACCGTGACCACGCCGAAGAGCAGGCCGAACTTCACTGCTTCCCCCAACTCAAACGGGTTGCTGCCCGACTTGACGCTGCCCTTCTCGCCGCCCTCGCGCCTGGTGAAGAGAAAAGCGCAGGAGAGAAGGCTCACCGCTCCCAGAATGCCCACGCCGAGGGCGAGCCGCCTCGCGACCTCGGCATTGATGACCGCCACCGCGATGAGGACGCGGAAGAACATCACCGTCCACGCGACCAGAATGCCGAGAGCGAAGGACGACGAAAGGTGCGGCTCCTGGCGGCTGCGCTGCGAGAAGCCAAGCGTGACCGCGGTGCTCGACACCAGACCGCCCAGGATGCCGGTCACCGGGATGCCGTGCTCCTGACCAAGCACTTTCACGAGGACGTAGCTCGCAAAGTTGAGGCCGGAGATGAGGACCACCATCAGCCAGACCTTGTACGGGTTGAGGACGTTCATCGGCTCGGGGCCGTAGGTCTGGTTGGGCAGGAGGGGCAGAACGATGACGGTGATCAGGGAAAACTTGAGAACGGCCTCGACATCGGCGGCCTCGATGTGTTGGGCGGTCTGCTGCGACCAGGTCTTGATGGAGAGCAGCAGCAGGGCGCATACGGCAATGGCGGTCGCGAGCCCAGCTTCACCAGCTGCGCAGAGCGCGCCGATAGCGAAGATGAGGAGCGCCGACACTTCGGTGGTGGCGCCCACATCGCCCTGCTGCGAGGTGAGGATGAAAGAGGCAAGGGTGAGCGCCGCCACGGCCAGGAAAGCTATGGGCAGGGCCCACGAAATTTGCAGTTGCAACTGCAGGTGGGCCGACGTCGCGCCGAGCAGCGACACCAGAGCGAAAGTGCGCGCTCCCGCGAACTGTTCCTGGTTAAGAGGTTGCTTGCGCTGTCTCTCGAAGCCGAGCAGGAGGCCGAGACCGACCGCGGTTCCGAAGCGCGCGGCGAGTTCTATGGGAGCCACCGCCAAATCTTAGCGCCGGCGCGATGCGGTCGGATCATTGCCTCGGCCCTGACTCAAGACCGAGGCTCTGGCGACAACTTACGTGGTCTTCAGATCCCTCAACATAATCAGCAGCATTCTCGATGCCTCTTTGGCCGCAACCGCGTGCGGGACGTTCGCCGGCATCAGAACGAGGGTCCCGGGGAACGCCTCCACCGCCTTGCCTCCGATGGTGAGAACCACCAGGCCTTCGAGAACCATCACCAGGGCATCGAACGGCGTCGTGTGTTCGGTCAGTCCCTGTCCTTCATCAAACGCAAACAGTGTGACGTTGCCGCCGGTGGTCTTGGCAAGGACACGACTGGCAATCCCCTTCGGGGTAGCCGTGATCAGCGATTGAAAGGCCAGGGCCTCGGCGAGGGGAAGCGTCTGCTCTGTGGTCATGGCCCGAGCATGACAGATCGGGCCAGGCTAACGATCGATCACGGCAGAGGCGCGTTCGAGCGTTCCAGCGCGGCGGGCTCCTCCGTCACGCCCGCCTTAGGACTGCGGCCGGAACAAGAAGAAGTCGTGGACCGCGCGCGCGATCTGTGCGATCACTCTTTCGCGATCCGCCACCGGCCTGGTCGACGACTTGACGAAGACCGAGATCGCGACGTGACCCGCGCCCTGCGGAAGCGTCAGTATCCCCACGTCGTTCGTGGTCCCGCCGATCGTCCCGGTCTTGTGCGCGACGATCGCCCCATCCGGCAGGAATCCCTTCAGTCGATGCTCGCCGGTCTGGCACCGGCGCATGATGTCGAGCAACAACTCGGCCGTCTCCGGCTTGTGCAGGCTCTTGCGCTGGATCCTTGCCAGAAGCTCGACCATCGCGTCGGGCGTCGCGGTGTCGCGCGGGTCCTTGTCGAAGGCTTCCGCCGCGGCTTTCTGCTCTGCTTCGGGCACCGCCTCAAAGAGCGGCCCCCACAACCCAGGCGACCACTCGCCCACGGGCGGCAGGGACGTGAGCCCGGCTCGGTCGGCGATCAGTTTCACGGTGGGACGGCTGACGTCGATGCCGTCGAGGCCGAGGGCTTTCATCCGCGCCGTCACCGCGCCGCCGCCGCCCGCGCGTTCCAGAACTATGTCGGTGGCCGAGTTGTCGCTGATCAGCAGCATCAGCTCCAGGAGATTGCGAACCGACAACGAGACGCCGGGCTTGTTGAACAGGCTTCCGAGCGTGCCGCTCCCCGGATGCAGGTCGCCCGGCTTGAGAGCCACCATCTGATCGAGGGTCAGCTCGCCCGCGTCCACCAGGCGCAGCAGCTCGACGGCGATCGGCACTTTGTAGGAGCTCGCCATCGGGAAACGCTCGCCGCCGCGCAGCGAGACACGGCGTCCGCTCTCCAGGTGATACGCGGACACTCCGACCACACCTCCAGAGCCACGAGAGAGCCGTTCGATCTCAGCGGCAAGCGCCTCCACACCGGCATCGCCCGCGGGAACGATCTTCGTCACGCTCACGCGTCCGGGACCGTGGAGCGCCCGTCCGGGGGTCGCGTCCGTGGGCTCGCCGTCCTTCAGCACCGGTACGCCGTTCACTAGAACGTGCCTGACCCCGATCGAGTACTGGTGCGGCTTCTCGAACGTGGCTTTGTCCGCGATGGTCGCGGGATCGAAGACCACGACGTCGGCGAACATGCCTTCCTTGAGGAGACCGCGACGATCGAGGCCGAGCGTCTCGGCGGGCAGCCCGGACAGCTTCCTCACCGCCTCCGCCAGAGGGATCAGCTTCTCATCGCGCACGTACTTGCCGAGGAGCCGCGCGAAATTGCCGTAGGCGCGCGGATGCGTGGACGAGCGGAGGAACACACCTTCCGTCGCCATCGAGGCCGCATCGGAGCCGAAGGAGACCCACGGCAGCTTGATCTGCTTGCGCACGTTCTCCTCGGACATCAGGAAGTAGACGACGCCGACCCGCGATCGGTCCTCGCGCACCAGGTCCATGACGGTCTCCGGCCAGTCCTGCCCGCGCGTTTTAGCGACGTCGGCGAGCGTCTTTCCAGAGAGCGGCTTGAGCGCGTCGTTGCGGAAACCGACGAGCAGCACATTGTCCGGGGTGGAGGCGGCGTGACAGAGGTTCTCCCAGGTCGCGGCCGGGCGGGTCATCTCGTCTTTGATGCGCTGCCTCGTGGGTCCGTCGGCCAAACGCTGGAACAAGGCGTCATAGCCGCCTTCGAGCGCCCACGGGGGCATGCAGGCATCGAACCCCGTGGCACCCGCCGTGTAGGTGTACATGTCGGCGGTGATCCTGACGCCCGCCTTGCGCGCGCCTTCGATCTTCGCGATCGCTTCATCGAGCTTCCCCCAGTTGGACCGGCCCGCGGCCTTCAGGTGATAGATCTCAACGGGGAGCGAGGCCTCTTTGGCAATGCGGATCATTTCGTCGATCGCTTCCAGCAACCGGTCTCCTTCGCTGCGCATGTGGGCGATGAATTTGCCCTGGTAGCGCGACGCCACTTTGGAAAGCTCGACCAGCTCTTCGGTCTTCGCGTACTGGGCGGGCGTGTAGATGAGCGCCGAGGTCACCCCGAGGGCACCCTCCTCCATCTCCCTCCGCACCAGCTCCTTCATCCGCTCGAGTTCTTCCGGGGTCGGCGCCCTGTTCTCGAAGCCGATCACCTTCTCGCGCACCGTCGCGGCGCTGACGAACGACGCTACATTCGGCGCGATCCCGCGCGTCTCGAGATGCTGCAGGTATTCGCTGAGCGTTGTCCAGGGCATGTCGTACTTGAAGTCGCCCATGCGCGACGCCCGGTAGGCTTTCATCGCTTTTGACAGCGGGCCCATCGAGCCCTCGCCGAAAATCTCTGTCGTGACGCCCTGTCGGATTTCGCCCTGCGAGCGCGGGTCGGCGATCAGAGAAGTCTCGGAGTGCGACAGCATGTTGATGAAGCCGGGGGCCACCGCGAAGCCGGTCGCGTCGATGAAGCGATGCGCCGAAGCGGTCGCGAGAGGGCCGATCGCGACGATGCGATCGCCGCGGATCGCCACGTCGGCCCGGCGTGGAGGACCGCCAGTGCCATCGTACAACGTGCCTCCCCGAATCAGAACGTCGTAGGGCACGTCGGCGGCGGCGGCCGGAAGGGCCATCGCCAGGGCAAGGCAGGTCAGGGTCAAGCGCATGCCGGACCGTACACCTCGGCCGCGCAGGCCGTCAATCTCCGATGAAGGCGCTCCAGTGAAGGCGCCAGATGCGGGGACCCGGGCGCCGTTTTACAATCGTGGCATGAACCGCCGCGACTTCTCCAAAAGCCTTGCCCTGTTCGCTCTCTCCCCCACCCTCAAGACCGCGGCGCCGCTTCGCGTCAATGTCGAGCGCCTGCGCAGGCGCCTCGAGGATCTGAGCGTTTTCGGACGGCCTGCGGGCGGAAGCTTCGCGGACGGCGTGAGTCGTGTCGGTTTCTCCGATGCGGACGTCGAGGCGCGAGCCTGGCTGCAGCGGGAAATGCGTGCGATCGGCCTCGAACCGAGGGTCGACGCCGCGGGCAACATCTCGGCCCTGCGACCGGGAACGGTTTCCGGCCTCAAGCCCATCCTCTTCGGGTCACACATTGACTCCGTGCGTGGTGGAGGAAACTTCGACGGCGACGTCGGCTCGATGTCCTCCCTCGAAGTGATGGCCACGTTGATCGAGAAAGGCGTCAAGACGCGCCATCCCCTTGAATACGTGGTCTGGGCGGCCGAGGAGTCGAACTATGGAAGCGGACTCCACGGCAGCCGGATGGCGGCCGGCCTGCTGGAGGATGGTGAATTCGATCGCGTGCAGAACGGCATCCCGAAGAGAGACGCCATGAAGAAACTCGGTGGCGACGCGTCGCGGATCGCCGAGGCGCGGCGCGCTCCAGGGTCGTTCCACGCGTACCTCGAACTCCACATCGAGCAGGGCGGCAAGCTCGATCGGGCGCAGATCCCTATCGGCGTGGTCGAGGGCATCGTCACCATCGACGACTACGACGTGCACGTCCGCGGTTTCGCGAACCACGCGGGCACCACACCGATGGCGGAGAGGCGCGACGCTCTCGCCGCCGCGGCGCAGATCGTTCTGGCCGTCCAGCAGATCGCGAACAGCGAGGCCGGCGCGCAGGTGGGAACCGTGGGTCAGCTGGCCCTCAAGCCCAACGCGCCCAACGTGGTACCGGGCGACGTGGTGATGACCGTCGAGTTCCGGGATCTCGACGGCGCGAAGGTCGCCCGTCTCGGCGACGCCCTGAAACAGCGTTGCGCCGAAATTGCGAGGGCCACGAATACTGAAGTCGAGGTGGCGTTCACGAGCCGCCACGAGGGCGCCCGGGCGACGCCCGCCATTCAAGCAATCATCGAGAAAGCCGCGGCCAGCCTGAGCCTCAA
>JANLWV010000320.1:0-2671 GCA_031364765.1 Vicinamibacteria bacterium | reverse complement strand
CGCGCCGGCCGCTTCCACCCGGCGAACTCATCGCTCGCCCACGAGCTGATCGGCAAGCTCGCCCTCGGCATCAACCCGGACGACCCGCAGCGCTGGGGCTAAAGGTCATCTTCGCTGTCGGGCTGAGGGCTCACGTTCATGACCACGAGTCTCAGATTCGTGGTCAGCAACGGTTCGGAGCGAATCAGCGTTGGCGTGGTCGTCAGGCCCTAATCCACGCGGCCTCTTTTCGTATGATCAGATCCGTCCCGGATCGGGTGGATGCACGGACTCGTATTCGAACGCCGCGGCGGCATACGCGGGCCGATCCTCGAGCGATGAGGGAGGCACCCCGCGGAGCGATCCGTCCGCTCTCTCCGCCCCGACACGCAGTGTCGATCGCCTGCCGGCTGGTGTCCTCATCGTGCGGGCGAGCTTGCCGAGAAGGCGTTGCTCGATCACGGGACTTCTCGAGGATCGCGGTGAGCACGTCGGACGGTTACCGCGGTGCCCGGGTTCCATTCCAGCGCTTCGGGAAGTCTCCCTCGGCGGTGATCAAATACTTCAAGCCGGGCATCGGCACCCTGGCGCGAAGGTCGGGTAGCGCGAACGTCTCGCCCGTACCGGGAAACGCAAGCGCCGCGAGGCTCTCGTAGTCCGAGATCTTGAGCACCTGCCCCTCGCACGCGAGACAGCTACTCGGGACACTCCTGGGTTCGGTGTAAGGCACCAGAACGATCGCTCCCAGGGGAAACAGGACAGGAGCATCAGAATGCCCAGCGGGGAAGGAACCAAACAGGGCCATGGAGTACGTCTGGCCGGCCGGCGCTTTGCCGCGCAGATCAGGCAGCGCAAAGGTGGTCCTACCGTCTCCCCCGAAGCGGGTGTTCAGCAGTGCATCGAGCGCGGTGTTCTGGTTGATCGCCAGCTGTTGCCCCTCGCATGCGGCCCATCCTTTCGGGGGCTCCGCGTAGGGGAAGAGCGCAATCATGCCCAGGTAGGCCTCCACCCCGCCGCGCCCTATCGGATACTCACCGTCCAGTGCCAAGTGGTAGGCAAGGCCCGGGATGGGGGCTTGGCCGCGCAGGTCGGGCAGGGCAAACGTGGTCACACCATCACCCCCATAGCGTGTGCCCAGTAACTGGAAGAGAGGGGTGGCGTCGCGGATGGGGAGAAGTTGGCCGGCACACGCGGTCCAGAATGTCGGGGGCCACTCCATGGAGGCATGGAGCGTGATCTGTCCCAAGAACGAAACTGGTTCCATGGTTCGCCTTTCTTCGATCTGCTTCCCGTGTCGACGATAAGAGACACCAGCCTGGTCCGCGGCAACATGAGACGCATTAGACGGGTGTCCCAGCGTAACCGGCGTTAGCAGACCTACTCCGATGGTATTCTCGGCGCATGGCGGGACATCTTCACGATTCGGGCCGGGCGCGACTTCGCAATCCTGGCCACGAGTCGATGAACGAGACAGTCCTGGCCACCCCGGCTCTGGCCGCTGACGCGATGTACGTGCGCACCGGGCACGCCGTGTACGCGCTCGGCGCGCGGAAATGACGGAGCGATGAAGCTGATTCTCCTGGCCGTCGGCGCCGTCGCGATGACGGTCGCTGTGCAGGGCCCTGGCCTGCCCCGGCATTTTCCACAGGCCGTGAATCTCGAGGAGACCTCGGAGACGTCGGCCAACGTCAGTATGGGCGACCTCGATGGCGACGGCGATCTCGATCTCGTTCTCGCCAAGGGACGTCACTGGCCGCTCATCGACCGCGTCCTGCTCAATAACGGTCGCGGCGCGTTCGTCGCGGCCGATCTCGCGCCGATCGCCGACCGCAGCTACTCCGCCGTCCTCGCCGACGTGGACGGCAACGGCACGCTGGACCTCGTGCTGAGCAACGACCGGCCGGACAACAAGCTGGTGTACCTGAACGACGGCAAGGCCCGCTTCCGCCGCGCCGGCACCTGGGGCGCGCCCGAGTGGACGACGCGCAATGCCGCCGTCGCGGACCTGAATGGCGATGGCCGGCCCGACATCATCGCCGCCAACCGCGGCGGGGCCAGCCATGTCTGCCTGAACGACGGCACCGGCCGGTTCGACGCGACGCCGTGCCTCCTCATCCCTGCGGAATCGGCGACGAGCATCGTGCCGGGCGATTTCAACAGGGATGGCGCCATCGACCTGGCGGTGCCGCACCGTGACAGCGGCCAGAGCCGGATTTTCCTCAACGACGGCAAGGCCGGGTTCGCGAAGACCGTGGCGTTTGGCCCGGCGGTGACGAACGCGCGTGCCGCCGCCGCCGGCGATCTGAACGGCGACGGCTGGCTCGACCTCGTGGTCGGCGACGAGCGCACCGGCACGCGCGTCTACCTCAACGACGGCCACGGCATGCTCGTGGCCGGCGTCGCGCTCGGCGATCCGAAACTGGCGGTCGGCGCGATCGCGGTCGCCGACATGAACCGGGACGGACACGCCGACATCGCGATCGGGCACGCCGGCGCGCCCGGCACGGTGTGGTTCAACGAGGGCGACGGCCGGCGGTTCACCGACGTGGGTTTCGGCGACGGCCGCGGCGCCGTGTACGGCATCGCCCTCGGCGACCTCAACGGGGACGGCTATCCGGACATCGCGACGGCAAGGAGCGACGCGCCGAACGTGATGTTCTTCAGCGTGAAGTAGGTGACGGCCGCGCCCGGC
>JANLWV010000314.1:0-17428 GCA_031364765.1 Vicinamibacteria bacterium | reverse complement strand
CGGGTACAGGACATCTTCGCTCCGGATCAGGAGGATCACTCTCTCGACCATGCCGCTCGCCACGCGAAGCAGGAGATCCCGAATGCCCACGCTCTCACCGATGCACCCGAGCAGGTCCAGGCCGTCGATCAGGCCGATGGGCGACGCGGACGCGACCGAACCGTGCGGCTTCCCGTCGGTGACCTGTTGAAGCACGATCAGGAGCTTCGCGCAGAACGCATCGAGATGTCTCCCGAAAAGCGCTTTGTTGAGCCGTCCCAGGGTCGGTCGAAAGACCACACGGCGGGCCCCCGCCTGTCGACCTTTGCGAACGATGGCCGGCTCCGGATCCGGGGTCACCAGAACCACTCGGGGCGCATTCGCAAGCCCTCGAAGGCGCATGCTGAGATCAAGGCCGCCGGTCAAATCCCCGCCGGTTGGGTCGGGGATCGAGAGGTCCACCACGGCAAGAAACATGGCTCCGTCACGACCCATCTGCAGCGCGAGTTGCATCGCGGACTCCAGCGTTGAAGCGCCGACGACATCCTCGTAGCCGCTCTCGACCAATCGCCTCATCAGAAAACCGCGTACGTCAGGTTCGTCGTCCACCACCAGCACGGAGGGCCGGACCTCCGGACCCATGGCGCCGGCCAGGGCCGGCGCACCAAGAACCGGACCTGCTTCCGGAGCCGCCAGCGCGGTCGCGGCCTCGCGCCGGCTCTCGTCGAGTTCTCTCGCAAGATCCAGCAGAAGCTCTTGAGCATCGACGCCGACGCTGAGCGTCTCGCGCTCGAGCGAATGGCCCTCGATCTCCTTCGGCACGTCGTTCGACAGCACGAAGCCGAAGTTGCCGTCGCGCAGCCTCGATAACGCGCCCAGGTCGGCGGCGATCCCGGCGGTGAGGCGCTTTTCCCGCTCGGCGGGAGCGAGACCGGTGCGGGGCGCCTGCTCGGAAGAACCCGGGGCAAAGCAGGCCACCACGCGGCCATTCCTGAACACAATCGCGCCCACCCCCACATCCGTCTCGACCCGAATGTAGCCGGTTCGTTGCGTGAATGCGACGATCTGAACGATATCGAGAAGGGGAAGGTCCTCGATTCTCCCGGAAAGGCTCAAAGGTTCGGTTCGACCGCTCTAGTCAGCGTCTCGGCTCGAGAGTCAGTGCGCCTTGTCTGGGGTGTCGATGGCGTTGCCCCACTCACGCAGCCGTTCCCGATCGGATGCCGCATAGAGCTCGTCCGACATGTCGGCGACCTGATCGGCGACACCTCCCACCACTTCAAACTCATCGGCCTGCTGGGAGAGCAGCCCGAGGTGATGGGCCACGGCGTCGAGCTTGGGAACCGTCCGGTCAATGGCGGTCAACAGCCCCTCGACGAGCTGCACCAGCGCCGAGCGAGAAAGACCGTCATGCCAGGTCGGTTCCATGACGCGGAGTATAGGGTCAGAGCGGGAGTGAGAGAGAATCTCTGGAACAGTCATGAAACCCTGGGTGAAGGTCGCGATCGGTTGCTTCGCGCTGTTGGTGATTGCGGTTTTCCTGCTGGTGGCCGGATTGGTGAGCTTCGGCTACTGGGCGAAGAACAGAGTCGAGGAAGTCACCGGGGGCGGCGAGGCGGTTGCGGAAGCGCGGAGAACCGCCAACGCGGTTCCCTTCGCCCGGCCCGCCGGGAATGTGATCGCGGAGTCCCGCCTGGTCAGATTTATCGAGGTCCGGGCCAGTGTCTTCTCGGTCTACGAGAAATACCGGGCCGAGATCGAGTCCCGGGTGGCGAAGGTGAAGGAGAGTCATGGGCTGGACTTTGGCGACATCGCGACAGGGTTAACCCTGATCGGTGAGCTCCAAAAGGCGGAAGCCCTGGCCCTCGCGCGACACGGCATGTCCGAGGACGAGTACGCCTTCATCACGGGCGAGGTCTACAAGTCGATGTGGGCCGACTTCGGCGAAGGTGGGCCTGGGAAGAAGGCAATCGAGGACGCGGCTCTGGCCGCGAAGACAGCGGCGGACGCGATGAAGGGAAGCAGAACTGCCGGCCTGCCGCCCGAAGCGCGCGCGGCGCTTGCCCGGGCCGGTTCGGAAATCGCCGCGGGTTCGAGGGACGCCTCGCGAGAGATCGAGAACATGAAAACGGCGCCCGAAAACCAGGCCCTGTTCAAGAAGTACCGGGAGGACTTGAACAAGTACGCCATGCCGGGGCTCAACATCATCTTCAACGAAAAAGGCGAGGCCAAGACGCCGATCGATAGGTAGCCCGGCTAAAAGGCCTCGAGCATGGCCGAAACCAAGCTCCGCGCGAAGGCCTGGGCCAGCCGATCCACTCCCTGATCCTCGCGATCAAAGAACGTGGACGGGTCGGAGCCGAGGTCATACTCGTCCCTGAAGACAAAGGCGTCGTTCTGCCAGATCGGTTGAGCCTCCCCCGGTTTGAAGTATTTCACCTTGGCCGTCAGGGTGATGGAATAGCGGCTGGCCGTGGTGGCGGCGGTCCCTCCGGAGAAGCCGACGGGCTGAACCTGGTATGAAACGATCTCGCCTTCGACGATGGCGTCGACGCCCTCGATTGTCTGGACGATGTCCACTTTGCCGCGCTTGAGGAGTTCCTCGGTCACTTTCTGCGTGATCTTCTGGTCGAGATTGGTTTTGCCGGTGTTGTCGCGGAAGATGGGCATGCCGATCCTCTTGATGGAGGGATCAAAGCCGCCGCCTCGTCCGACCAGGCCGTAGCCACACCCGGGCATTCCGCTCAGCCAGACCAGCCCCATAGCGAAGCTCATAGAGGCAAGCACGCGTGACGCCGCCTTCACTTGACCACCAGATTGATCAACCGTCCCGGAACAATGATGGCCTTGACCATGGTTTTCCCCTCCACGTGAGCCTTCACCCCAGGGTCGGCCAGGGCCTCGGCCTTATGCGCCGCGTCATCCGCTCCCGCAGGCACCAGAACTCGCGCCCGGATCTTTCCGTTCACCTGAACCGCCACTTCCGTCGCGATTTCACGCATGGCCGTCGCGTCGGCGTTGGGCCAGGGCTCGTCCACCAGGCTCTTCGCATGACCGAGGTCAAGCCACATCTGTTCGCAGGCATGGGGCGCGAACGGACTGAGCAGGACGATCAAAGTGTCGAGCGCCTCCGAAAGGGCGGCGGCGTCGGAGTCGCCCCGGAGCCCTTCCTCCAGCCGATAGATCTCGTTCGTCAACTCCATCAGCGCGGCGACCGCGGTGTTCAGGTGGATCCGCTCGTCGATGTCCCCCGTAACTCGAACGATGGTTTGATGAACCTTGCGGCGCAAGGTGGCGCCATTCCCGGACAACGTCCGGAAATCCGCCTTCGCTACCCACCCTTTGCCTGCACGCTTCTGAACGACCCGCCACACCCGCAGCAAGAAGCGGTGGGGGCCTTCGATGCCGGTCTCGCTCCACTCCATCGAAAGCTCGGGTGGCGCCGCGAAAAGGATATACAGGCGCAGCGTGTCCGCCCCGTATCGCTGGATGACGTCATCGGGGGCAACCGTGTTGCCCTTCGATTTCGACATCACCTCCCCGTCTTTATGGACCATCCCCTGCGGGAACAGCCTCGCCACGGGTTCCACCCAGTCGATGAGCCCGAGGTCCTTCATCATCTTCGTCCAGAAACGCGAGTAGACCAGGTGGAGAATCGCGTGTTCGATGCCGCCCACGTAGAGGTCGATGGGAAACCAGTATTTCACCGCCGCCTTGTCAAACGGGGAGTCTTCCGCCTTCGGAGAGCAGTAGCGGTAGAAGTACCACGACGAATCCACGAAGGTGTCCATGGTGTCGGTCTCCCGGCGGGCCGGACCTCCGCACCTGGGACAGGTCGCTTTGACGAACGCCTCCACTTTCTCCAGAGGATTGCCACCCTCGCCGGTGAACGGCGCATCGGCGGGCAGGACGATGGGCAGGTCGGACTCGTTGACCCCGACCACACCGTCCTTGTCGCAGTAGACAACCGGGATGGGCGTGCCCCAATACCGTTGTCTGGAAATGAGCCAGTCCTTCAACCGGTAGGCGGTCTTGGGCCCGCCGAACGCCCGTAGCTTCGCGTGCGCGGTCATCCTGGAGGCAGCGGTTTCGGACGACAAGCCATTGAACTCAGCACTTCCCGTGACCTCCCCGGGGCCGGTGTAGGCCTCGGCCATCGTGGCGCCATCGAGCGCAGCCGCCTGGGGCAAAATCACCGGATGAACCCTGAGGCCGTACTTCCGCGCAAACTCGAAGTCGCGCTCGTCGTGCGCGGGGACGGCCATGATGGCGCCCGTCCCATAGCCCATGAGCACAAAGTTCGCGACCCAGATCGGGATTCTCTCGCCCGAGAACGGATTCGTCGCGTAGCGACCGGTGAAGAGTCCTTCCTTCTCCACCTGGCCGGAAAGACGGGCGCGCCGGTCCTGACCTCGCAATCGAGCCAGGGTCGTTTTGGCGCTCTGGTCCGCGCCCGTCATCAGGGTATCGACCATTGGATGCTCGGGCGCCAGCACGCAGAACGTCGCGCCGTAGGTCGTGTCGATTCGTGTGGTGAAGATGCGAATGGTCCCGCCGCCTTCAATCGGAAACGAGGCCTCGGCGCCCGAAGACCGCCCCACCCAGTTTCGCTGCTGCTGAAGAACCCGTTCCGGCCAGGCCGAAAGCCCGTCCATATCGTCGAGTAGAGCGTCCTGATAGTCGGTGATCCGCAGAAACCATTGTTCCATGTCCCGAATCTCGATGGCGCTATTGCAGCGCCAGCACGTCCCGCCCTCGGCCTGCTCGTTGGCCAGAACGGTGAGGCAGGACGGACACCAGTTCACCGGAGAGTTGGCGCGGTACGCGATGCCCTTCTCCAGCATCTTCAGGAAGAACCATTGATTCCAGCGGTAGTACGACGGGTCGCAGGTGGCGATCTCCCGGCTCCAAGCGTAGCTGAAGCCGAGCCTCTGGAGTTGCGCCTTCATGCCTGCGATGTTTCTGCGGGTCCAGGTCTCCGGATGCGTTCCATGCTTGATGGCCGCGTTCTCCGCGGGAAGACCGAGGGCATCCCAGCCAATCGGGTGCAGGACGTTGAAACCGCGCATTCTCTTGAACCGGGTAATCACGTCCGTGATGCAATAGTTGCGCACATGCCCGACGTGAATGTCGCCCGACGGGTACGGGAGCATCTCGAGGCAGTAGAACTTCGGACGGCTTTTGTCCTCAGACACCTCGAAGGCGCCCTCCTCGCGCCACCGTTCCTGGAACCGCCGCTCTATTTCGTCGAATTCGTAGGGCTTAATCTCGTTGACCAATGTGTTCATCAAACCGGAAGTCCTTTGGGGCGGCCGCAAAACCGATCGCGACCATAAGTTTATAGGCTCAGACCACGGCGGCCCTCCGGCTCGACGCCCGCGGCGCGGTAGACTCCACAGGCGACACCCGGATTTCGACAGGACCCTTGAGCCCTGGCGCATCGTCTCGATGAAGCCACGACGAGCGAAACCGGGCGTCCCCAAGACAAGGAAACCGCAAAAAGACCATGAAGCCCAATATTCACCCCAAGTACGTCGAAACCCCCGTCCACTGCGCCTGCGGGGCCAATTGGAAAACCAGGTCGACGAAGGCCGAGATCCGCGTGGAAATTTGCTCGACCTGCCATCCGTTCTTCACTGGAAAGCAGCGTCTCGTGGACTCCGCCGGGCGCATCGAGCGCTTCACCAAGAAGTTCGCGAAGAGAACAGGCGCCTCCGCCTAAGACCTGGAGGTACCAGAGGGGCCCTCACGCTGGCGGGGAGTTGCCCCCCGGCACCCGGGCCTTCCGCCCCGAGTCACGTGTCTCAAGAAGACCTGAACGATCATCGATAGCCGACCATGGACGCAATCACGTTCGAGAAGCTCAAGGAGATCGAGGGGCGGCACCGCGCCCTCGAGGCGGAGATGCTCCGCCTGGCCTCGTCGAGCGGGGCTGTCTCAAGCATCACGAAGACCGCCAAGGAAGCGTCGGATATAGCCCCGGTGGTCGAAATGTTCGGCGAGTACAAGCGGCTTCTGGCCGAAGTGGCGAGCGTCGAGGAAATGGCCAAGGCCGAGACCGACGCCGAGCTTCGGACCATGGCCATTGAGGAGCTGAAGGACCTTCAGCGCAAGCGCGATCAGACCGATGCGGCCATCGGCCCGCTCCTGATACCGAAGGACCCGAACGACGAGAAGAACGTCATCCTCGAGATCCGCGCGGGCACCGGAGGCGATGAAGCGGCGCTCTTCGCCCAGGAGGTCTTCCGTATGTACCAGCGATACGCCGAGCGTCAGCACTGGAAGGTCGACATAGTGTCGATCTCCCGCGCGGCCCAGGGCGGCATCAAGGAAGTCATCGCCATGGTCGAGGGCGGCAAGGTCTACTCGAGGCTGCGCTTTGAAAGCGGTGTGCATCGCGTTCAGCGCGTGCCCGCCACAGAGGCTCAAGGACGGATCCACACGTCGACCATCACGGTCGCCGTCCTCCCGGAGGCCGAAGAGGTGGACGTGAAGATCGAGGCGAAGGACATCCGGATCGACACGTTCTGTTCCTCGGGTCCCGGCGGTCAGAGCGTCAACACCACCTACTCGGCCGTTCGCATAACGCACCTGCCCACCAACACCGTCGTGTCCTGTCAGGACGAGAAGAGCCAGATCAAAAACCGCGAGAAAGCGATGAAGGTCCTCCGGTCGCGCCTGTACGAAGTCGCGCGGGCCGAGCAGAACAAGGAGATCGCGGCCGACCGGCGCTCCCAGGTGGGCACCGGCGACCGCTCCGAGAAGATCCGGACCTACAACTTCCCGCAATCGAGGCTCACCGATCACCGGATCGGTCTCACCCTGCACACGCTTCAAACCGCGATGGACGGTGACATCGACGCCCTCATCGCGCAACTTGTCGCCACTCACCAGGCAGAAGCCGTCCAGTCGTCGCCACTCGCCAAACCGAGCGCGCCCAAGCCGCGATCCGACGGTCAGCCCGAAGGCCGTGACGCCTCGCCGGATCGCTGAGTTGATTGAAGCCGCGGCGAAGCGGCTCTCCCAGTCTCCAAACCCGGCGCTCGATGCCGAAGCGCTGTTCCGCGACGTCTCGGGCATGAGTCGAGCCGCCCTGCTGAGCCGAGGCGACGAGCCTGTATCGGCAGACGTGCCGGCCAGGTTCGAAGCTGCGGTCGCCCGTCGCGAGCGTCATGAGCCGATTCAGTACATCCTCGGTACAGCCGCCTTCTGGCGCGACGAATTCATCGTGAACGAGGCCGTCCTCATACCCCGCCCCGACACCGAGGTCCTTCTCGAAGCGGTGGCAACACGCTTGAAGGATCTGCAGGCGCCGCTCGTTCTCGACCTTGGAACCGGGTCGGGGTGCATCGCCCTTTCGCTTCTTCGCGAACTGAGGACCGCGAGGGCCATAGCCGTCGACCTGTCTGAGGGGGCCCTGGGGGTGGCGGCCCTGAACGCTGAACGCCTCGGTCTCGACGCCCGGCTCGACCTCAGACTCTCCCGCTGGTTTGACGCGGTGCGTTCGACCGAGACATTCGACGCCATCGTGAGCAATCCACCCTACGTGGCGAGAGCAGACGAAGCCGGTCTGCCCAGGGAGGTGCGCGAGTTCGAACCCGCCCTCGCCCTTTTCGCAGAGCCGTCCGACGACCTCTCGTCCTATCGCGCCATCCTCGCTGGCCTGGACCCTCACCTGAAGCGATCAGGACTTCTGGCCGTCGAGGTTGGCGTCGGTCAGTCCGATCGGGTGGCCGACCTCTTGAAGCGGGCCGGCCTCCAGTCGATCGAAATCCTGAACGACCTGGCCGCGATTCCCCGCGTCGTCCTTGGTCGTCGATCCTGATGGACGTGCCACGGCTCCGGCGATCACTCCTTCGCTGGTTCTCCCGCGCGAAGAGGCCCCTTCCGTGGCGGCGAACCCGCGACCCCTACGCCATCTGGGTCTCGGAGATCATGCTGCAGCAGACGACCGTAGCGACGGTGATTCCCTACTTCGAACGCTTTCTGAAGCGCTTCCCGACCGTGGCCTCGCTCGCCAGTTCAGACGAGGACGCGGTCCTTTCTCTCTGGTCGGGCCTTGGCTACTACGGAAGGGCGAGAAACCTGCGCCTCGCCGCGCAGAGTCTTTCGGGAAGCCACCAGGGGATTTTCCCGAGGGACGTCCAAACCGCGATGACCCTGAGGGGCGTCGGCCGCTATACCGCGAGTGCGGTGGCTTCGATCGCGTATGGCACCAGGGCGGCCGTGGTCGACGGGAACGTGCGACGCGTTCTTTCGAGGCTCTTTGCCGTGCGTGGACTGACCGAAGCCCAGGCGCAGGAACGGGCCGAGCGCCTGCTCTCGCCCAGGTCGCCCGGAACCTGGAACGAGGCCATGATGGAATTGGGCGCCACCATCTGCACGCCTAGAAAACCGAGCTGCGACAGGTGTCCCCTTTCGGCCGACTGCCGCGGCCGGGCGCGAGCCGAATACTGGAGCGAGAGCAAACCGCGGCGCGCAGGAATTAAAACCCTGGTCGAGATGGCTTTGGTGGAGCGCGAGGGAAGCGTGCTGCTCACCCGGAACGCCAGAGGGCAACTTTTGGGCGGGCTCTATGAGCTTCCCCACGCGGGCCTGCCTCGCCGAGGGGAAAAGGCGATCAGCCTGCGCGTACGCTATCGCGGCATCCTTCGCATCGATACCGACGTCGCCGCCCGGATCCGCCATTCCGTCACTCACCACCGGATTCAGGGCACGATCTTCAGGGGAAAACTGCTGCGGCGAACGACCGGAGCCGACGCCTCGTTCCACACGATTCCCGAAGCCCAGCGACTTCCCCTCGGGGGTTTGACCCGGAAGGCCCTTCGCGCCGTCGGACTCTTTTAGGGCTGGAAAGGGCCCTCCGCTAGAAACGTTCGGGCCGGGCGGCGAGAAGAAACTCGGCCTTCGACTCGAAGTACTCGCTCACCTTGCGCACGTCCGCGGCCGTGAAGTCGGGTCCCGCGTCGGTCAGGGTATCCCCTTTCTTGCTCACCTGAGCGACGCCGACCAACTGACCGTTCGAAATAATCGGGACGGTGACCATCTTCATGATGGGCTGGACCTTCTCCGTCACCTTCACGCTCTCGAAAAAAGCCACGTGCCGGACAAGCGGGACGTTGTTGTTCGCCTCGCCGGTCTTTCGGGTGAACACCGCGACCGCGATGGAATCCCGCTTGGTGGTGGGTATGGTGCCCAGATCGCACAGCTTCCGAGGCGCCACGAAGCGGAGATACTTCCCGTCGGTCCCTGCGATCAGGATGCCAATCTCGTCCACCCTGCGGCCCAGCGCTTCCGCGGCGCCGCGCGCCACCAGATCGGCCAGATCGAGGAAGAAGTCCTTTGGGTCTCGCGCGCTGTCGCGAGTTCCGAGCATGTTCGCCAGGCGGGCTTCGATGTCGTTCATGAAAGGCGTTCTTGGTTCCCCGACGGTGACCTAGGCTGAAAGATTGAAAGCATAACATCCGGTTTATGTCGCCACATCCGCCACGCATGCGCTCCGAGCAGGCGGGCCGCGCCTGGACAGGCCTCGCCTTTCTGCTGGCCATCGCGTCGCGGGCCGCCTTCGTTCTCTCCTTCCCGACCATCCACGGAGGCGACGCCGCCGCCCGGCTCGCAAACGCCGGCACCCTCATTCTTGGCTACCAGCTTCCACTTCCTCAAGCCCTGGTGGTCTTTGGAAAGACGGTTCACGACGACCCTCTGCTGGTCCGCCTGATCTTCTGCGCCTTTGGGGGGCTTCTCGCCGCCGGCGTCACCGCCCTCCTCGGCCTCGCCGTCAGTTCGAGGGCCGCCCTCTTCGGGTCGCTCCTGCTTTCGTTCGATCCGTTGCTCACGCACTACTCGATCGTGCCGTATCAAGAGACCGTCGCGTACGCCTTCCTGGCCTGGGCGTTCTACTTCGCGGCATCGGATCGGTCGGGGATCGGCGCCCTTCTGATGGCCGCCTCGTGCCTCTCCAGATACGAGGCCTGGCTCTTCCTGCCCGCCTTCCTCTGGGTCTCCCGTTCAGGGTGGGCTGTTTTCATGGCAAGCCTCCCGGTTTTTGGCTGGACCTTGTGGTGGCAGGGTCTGGCCCCGAGCGGCCTTTACGTGCTGGATCTCGATTTTCAGGCGAGCCGGATGTCACGAATCGCTTTTCTCGGCCGCAAATTCCTCGAATACGAAACAGAGTTCGTTCTCTTCCTGGCTCTGGTCGCAATCGCCTGGAGCCTGGCCAGACCCGGCAGAATCGTCCTCAACTTCACCGCCGTGATGGGGCTGGCGATGTCGGTAGTGGTGGTCTTTGGGCATGAGTATCCGCCAGGGAGCGGCCTCATGTCGGAGCGACTGATTCATCTCCCGGTTCTCTTGGCCCTCCCCCTCGTGGCCACCGCACTCGATCGGATCAGCGAAAGGTCGAGACTCGCTTTCAGCGTCTGTTTCGCCGCCCTTCTCCTTCTGGTTGGGCGGAACGTGCGCTTTGAAACCGCCCTTCTGAAAGTCGCGGCGAACGATCCCGATCTCGCCCTCGCTCGTGAAGTGGCCCGAGCGATTGAAGCCAATCGGAACTCCGGAGAATGTATCACCGTGCTCGCACCCGAAGTCGACAAAGCCCTGCTCGATGCCTACGTCCTGAAGGTGGGCGCCGCGTTTGGAGATGTGGTCCGGGCGCGGGAGAGGGCATCGGCCCTGACCACGTCGGCGCCGGATCGAGATCGGATCGCCGCCCATCTGAGGGCGCGCGTGGGCGCCATCCGGAGCCAGGCCGGGTGCCCCTTGCTGGTGCTCGTCGACGATGCCGGCACCGAGGAAACTCGGAGGGGCGCTGAGTCGATGGCTCGGGTTGCCGAGATCAGCGCAGGCCCGCGGCGGGCCCGGATCCTGCGCATCCGGCCATGAGACCGGAGACGTCGAGAAGGTAGAGCGCGGTCGAGCCAAGGCCTCTCCCCTGGTCGGACGCGAACACCACCGCGCATCCATCGGGCGTCCATACCGGGTCGACCTCATTGGCGTCGGAGAACGTCAGCCGGGTTCCGAGAACGTGCCCGCGCCCGCCGCCCAAGTAGAGGTTCCACGACCCGTCGGTGAAGCGGGATACGACCCTACGTTCATCGGCAGCGGGCAAGCCAGGGGACCGCACTGCCTCCGGAGGCGGCGCGGAACAATCAGTTCCAGCACCCATGGACTCAAGGCGACGACCATCCCTCGAGGGGGACCACCAGCGCAGATTCGCATCGCAGAAATGAGGCCGTATCATCGAGTAACCCTTCGCCGACTCGATCCGCTTCCAAGCCTCTTCGTTCCGGTCCCACGGCAAGGCGAGAACGCCGAAGGCCGCACCCAGGGCCGCCGCCTGGCCCACCATCCGTCGATTCAGGTACGGCCGCGAGACCACGAGAGCCAGACCGACAAGCCCGAGGAAACGCAGATAGGCGAGCGGAGCGAGGACACCCGAGGCCGATCGGAAGGTGTTCATCAGGGAGGAGCCGAGAACCGCCCAGCCAACCAGCCACAAGCCCAGGGCGCGTCCGTGCAGTCGCGCCGCGACCGCCACCGCGGGAACCACAAGCAGCACCAGGTGGTACGAGGCCACAAACGGCGACGCGCCGAGAACGAAGGCGAGACCGATACCCACGGCGTCGAGCGGTCTTTTGGCATCGAGAGCGCGGCGCGAGGAGAACACGCCCAGTGCCAGAAGTGCGGTGGAGACCGCGGCTCCCAGAAACCGGGCGAGAAGGGGGGCGTGAAACCACGGTTGAGGATTGAGGTCCGGTTCAAAGCGAAGGAGACGGTTGGCGAGGGCCATCCCACTTCCCCAGCCGGGAGAAAATGGATCCTGGATCTCGCCTCGCAGCATCCAGGGGAGAACCTTCGACCAGAACTGGATGAAAGGTTCCGGACCGGCCAGACTCAGGAGGACGAGGGATGGCGCGATCGCGCCGCAGAGAACCCCGGCGAGAGACCGACGCCTAGCGGGATGCACAAAGAGAAAAACCGCGCCGAGCGCATACGGCTTGAACGACACCCCAAGGCCCAGAAGGAGGCCCGCGAGGAATGGCCGCCCTCTCTCCAGTGCTAGGACTCCCCCGACGAGCAGGGTCAGAAGGATCGGATACGGCTGTCCGAAGGCGAGGCCGTTCCTTATGGCGAGCGTCGGAGCGAGAACCAGGACGATGGCCATCGACGGCTCGAAGCCGGGCGACAGCCGAAGCACTGCGAGGATAGTAAGGCCGATGGAAAGAACCAGCACGAGGGTCCAAACGGCCTTGGCCACTTCCGGAGGCGCAAGCGCGAAAGGAAGGAGCCAAAGGGCATTGGCGGGCGGATGCGGAACGAAAGAGCCCAGCCCCTGGATACCGGCTTGACTGAGAGCGCGGTCGAAACTGTCGCGGTCGTATAAGTCGCCCACATCGCCGCCTCGGGCGAGGACAAAGGCGGGCGTGAAGTAGTTGGCGAAGTCGCTCTGCTGTGGGTCACCCGCGGTCCTGGCCAGCACGGGCAACTGAACACCAACCAGGATCAGGGCGGCGATGCGCCACCACCACCGCCCGCGCCCCTCCGTCACCGGCTCGGGCACGCCGAATCGTTCAAGGCCTGGCGCCTAAAACGCCGTCTCAACCTGAATCGCGGCGAACCGGTTCACGTTGTTGTTGGAGAAGTTGACCTGCCCGGAGAACTTCAGCTTCCATACGAGGATCTGGACGCCGGGCAAGAAAGACGTGAGCGAGTTCTGCTGCGACGAACCGGGCACGTCGACACTCCGGGTCTGCACCCGGGCGGTCACGGCTATTTCCTCGCGAAGGTGATAGTCGGCGGCCAGAAACCCTCCGGCGAAGCCCAGGGATTCGTCTGTCCCGTTCGGGCTGGAGAGCGACAGGACGGAGTTGCTGTTGCTGCCGTACATCGCCACTCCGTAAAGATGCAGCTTGCTGAACCGCACGTTGCCATCGACGCCCAGGCGGAGGATGTCGTCCTTGGCCACGCCGACCCGGCTGGCGTTGAGACGAGCGACCAGTTCGTTCCGCCCGATGTAGGCGAAGGCGCCCAGGCGGCTCCTCACCATCCGCCGCGAGGCCCGCAGGAAGACGTTCGCGTCGAACCGGTCGGGATTGCCGACTCCCGAAGCCTTGGCGAGATCGACCACGCCCTGGTTGTTCCGGCCTTTCACCAGGGCGGCCGAGACGTGCGTGGTTCCGAACTCGCCCCCCAACTCGAGGCCCTGCTGGTAGAGACCGATGCTGTCCGATTCGAGGCCGGTGTTCGTACCGTAGATCGGGTAGGGGAGAAGGTGCGAGGTACGCGTCTGGGTCACCGGTAGATCCAGCTCAAACCGGCCGACTTTCGTGTAGAGCTTGCCCGGCGCCTTGAAGTCGAAGCGCACCCAGGCGTTGTCGGGCTCGATGTGGGTGGTCTTCTCATCCCCGCGGCCTCGGAGCCAGGCATCGTCCGCCCAATACGAAACCTTCGAACCGAGATTCCCCGCCGAGAGGACCTTCAGATACCCGACGTTCCGGGCATCGCGGCCCTCGGGCATGTTCCGTGTCCCGATGAGGCGAGCCGAGATGGGCACGCTCTTGATCCAGGCGCTGCTGTCGAACTTGTCTTCGCTCTCCAGACGGAAGCCGCGCTCCTTGAAGCGCTCACCCATCCGGTTGAGCTTGGGAAAGATCTGGTGGCAAAAGCTGCAGGCCACCTCGTAACGGCGGGCAAAGGCGGGGACAGCAAAGGCGTCGGCGGCGAAGAGGCTGAGGGACAAGCCAAGTGCCGCCCCTCGGAATGAGAATGAATTCAAGGTGGTTCCTCCAGGGAAACAAATGAATGAAGACGATGCGGATATTCTAAGGGCGTGCTCCCCGAACCGTGGCAACGGGCCCGGTTCGTTGCCCCGAAGGAGCGGCTAGAGTCGCCTCCGCCTTTCAGGGATGAACCTGCTCTCTTCCGCCGTCCGCCGTGTCGCCTACCTCGTCTGGCGTCGTCGCCTGCGCGCGACGTTCGACCGGGCGGACGCCTGCACGGCGTTCGGGCTCGATCTGGTGATCGACCCTGGAGTGCTTCACCCCCGGCATTTCGCGTCCAGCCGGCGGTTGGCCCAGCACCTCGCGAGTTTGGATCTCCGAGGCTTGTCCGTTTTGGACATCGGCGCGGGCTCGGGCCTTCTGGCCCTGCTGGCGGCGAGGGCGGGCGCTGAAGTTACGGCGGTCGACATCAACCCCGCGGCGGTCGCGTGCACGAAAGAGAATGCACGCCGCAACGGCCTTTCGAGCCGGGTGAGCGCCCTCGTCGCTGACGTGTTCGAGGGACTTCCGCCGGGGATTCGCTTCGACCTCGTGGTGACCAATCCGCCTTTCTATCCCCGCGATCCTGAGGATCTGCCCGACCACGCTTTCGCAGCCGGGGCCGAAAACGGCTTCTTCACCAAACTCGCGAACGGCCTGCCGCAACGATTGGCAAGGAACGGAGCCCTCATGCTCATTCAATCCTCCGATGCCGACTTCGCGCCCGTCTCCCAAGTCCTCGCCGCGAACGGCCTGACCGGACGCACCCTCGTGGTGAAGCGCGGCTTCTTTGAGACCTTGACGATCAGAGAGTTCCGAGCCAAGGTGGGCTCGGCCGCGATGTAGCAAGACGAACGAACGACCCTATCGAACGTAACCCAGCGCACGAAGTCGTTCGCCGGCGGGGTCGGGCACGGGCGCGCCCGGCCACCGCGGCCCCGAGAAGCCACGGAGGACAAGGCGCATGGCGTCGACTCGCGCCGGTTCTCGCGCGACCAGGTTCCGTTGCTCTTCTGGATCGACGGAGAGATCGAACAACGCGGCCTCGACGGTGGAGCCCTCGATGTACTTGAAAGGCCATTCCACCAGGGCGGACAGATCTCCACGAGGGTAAGTCGCAGGCAACGCTCCCTGCGGCCCGGGACGATGCTCGATCACCACGTGACGTCGCTCTCCGAGCGGTCGTGCGTCAAGACCCCGCTCCAGTGGCAGACCGGCCGATCGCGCCAGATAGCCGAAGACGTCCACGAGCTGGACCGGAGTGTCTCGGCTCTCCCCCGCCTCAAGTCCAGGACCGCGCACGACCAACGGAATGCGCGTCGCCTCCTCGTCGAGTGAATTGCGATGGCCGAACCGGTCGTGCTCTCCGAGCGACTCGCCGTGGTCGGAGGTCATCACCACGATCGTGCCTTCGTTCCGTGGTCCCTTCGACACTCCATCGAGCAGGCGGGCGAGACTTCGGTCCAGCGAATAGAGCGACTCGTCGTAGCGCACCCGCAGGGTCGCGGTCTCTTCCGGCGTCGGCCTGCCGTTCCTCAGGTACCGTCCGAGCACCTCCACCTGTTCGCTCTCGATGTCCAACCCAAGGGGACCGAACCGGCCGAGGTCCGAAGGCTCAGGGATCCAGGGCAGATGGGCTTCCATCAGATTCACGAAGAGAAAACGGGGCTCCCCCTCAAAGCGGGCCCAGAACCGGAGTCCATGATCGACCACCCAAGGCGCCCGCATTGAGGGGCCCGGGAACTGAGCCGCCGGCCAGGAAAGCCAGGGAGAGCGCGGAGACCAGGCGATCAGGTCGAAAAGCCACGGCCTGAACGCGTAGGGCCGAAGAGGCTCGGCAACAATGCTTTCGAAACCCTGGAGCAGCGGATCCTCCCGGCCAAAGACACCGAAGTTCGCAGCCACCGCGCCGGTTCTGTAGCCGGCGCCGCGCAATCGGGCGGCCAGAAACCGGTCCGGGGGCATTCGCTCGGGAACCGAGAAACCAGAGTCGTAGCCGTGGCGGGTGAGGCGAAGCCCCGAGAAAAGCGAGGCATGGCCGGGGAGCGTCCATGAGCCGTTCGTCCACGCTCGGCGAAACGTGGTCGCTCGGCGCGCGAAAGCCTCCAGGTTGGGCATGGTGTTCCGGGAGTGCCCGTACGACTCGAGCGCCTGGGCGCGGACGGTGTCGAGGACGATGAGGACGATGTCCGGTCGAACGCCCTTTGGTTCGGTCACCCCCGAGGCGGGGGGAACCAAGGCGGGCGGGGCCGTATTTCGGTTCCACACCCCGAGGCCTACAACTGGCCCCAGTAGAAACACGAGGGCCAGCTTCGGCCACTTCGAAACCAGACCGCGCAGAATGACAAAGCCGAGCATGCCGAAAAGAGCGCCCAGGGCGAGAGCCCGGCCCTGTTCGAAAGCACCCGAGGCCGACCTTCCCATGACCACCCGAGCCGCCAGAATCGGCAGAACCATTCCCACGGTCAGGCCGAACAGGAAGGGCGGTGAGCCTTTGGTCGCATCGGCAAGTCGGCGAACGGCGAGAAACGCGATCACTGCTCCGAGACTCAGACACACAAGAGTCCAGGCACTCGCCACGACTTCCGGGACGAGGCCACCGATCACCCGGGCGGCTCCGGTCCCCAGGGGAAACCAGAGATCGAGGCCACGCTGCGGTGAGGCCAGGGAGAACAGCCAGGCCGCGAGTATGAAAACCGGGAAGTACGTGATCAGGGCGGAGGCGAAGAACGCCGAGGAGGCGCTGGAGGGACGGGGATATCCCACCACGGTCTCCGTCCCGGCCAAAATGAGCACCGCTATCGCGGCGGCGAGGACGCTTCGAAGAAACGTCCTCACCCGGTCAGAACCCGGCGGTCTCGGGCCGTTGATAGTGGAAGAGCTTCTGCAGAGCGCGCAGTTCGTAGGGTGCCGCGTAGAAGCCGGTTCGGTAACGCCATCCGGACAGCGCGCGCAGAACGCCGCGTCGCCAGCCGATGAGACGAGGATCGGTCGCGGTGGGATGGTACGCATTCAATACGCGTTCGAAGTTCTTGACTCGAAGGCGTAGTTTCGGCGCGATCCAGGGGAGTTGATCGGAACGCCGGCGGGATACCTCGCGCCACTCGGGCGAGGTCCACTGTTCAAGGGTCCTCGGAAAAGCAAAGCCTTTCTCCGCCGCCGCCTCGAGCAGCGCGCCTTTCACCGGAACCGGGGTGTACTGATAAAGAATGATCTCCGCCTCGGGGTGTTTCTCCTTGACCCGCTTGACGAAAGCAAGTGTGCTGTTTATGTCGGCCTCCGGCTCCGGCGGGTTCCCGAGCACAAATGAAAACTCCGGGGTCACGCCGAACGTCCGCATCCTCTCGGCCAGGTCGAGGGTCATCTCAGGGGTCAGTGTCCCGCCCTTGTCCATCCGTGACAGCGTCTCTTTGGAGCCGGACTCGGCCCCGAGGAACACCATCCTGAGGCCACTCCGGGTCATGGCGTGCCAGGTGGCGTCCTTGAACTTCAGCAGCGTGTCAATCCGCCCTTCACCCCACCAATTGAAACCGAAGCGACCGATTCTCTCCGCGATGTCCCGGCAACGGTCCTCATGGGTGAAGAAGTTGTTGTCGTAAAACTCGACCGCATCCACACTCCACTCTTCCTTGTAGCGGCGCAGCGTCCGTTCCACGCGCCCTGGGGACTGGGCCGTCCATCGCCCGCTGGCC
>JANLWV010000283.1:0-11555 GCA_031364765.1 Vicinamibacteria bacterium | reverse complement strand
GCCATGCGTCTGGCGGAACAGCGAGCTTCGGCCTTGCAGATCGAGAGGGTTGAAGAAGGAGCGCAGCTCAAGGCTGCGCTCGCCGAGGGGCAGTCCCGGTTCGAGGCGGCCGCGGAAGCCGCGGCGAAGGATTTGCGGCGGCTCGAGGCCGGCCACGCCCTTTTTGTGGCCCGCCTTCAGGAGGACGTGAACCAGCTCAAGAAGCAAAGAGCCGCTGCGGCAGAAGGCCAGGGAAAGGAGGCGGCCGCGCTCGCGGAGCGCGTTTCCGGGCTCGAGAGTGAGAAAACCAAGGTGATCGGGGAGCGCGATGAGTTGGAACGTCGACTCTCTCAGATGGAGAAGAATCACCGTGAGACTCTCCGGGTTTTCGAGGCGCGCACCGCCGCCACGCGGGGTGAGAACGCCCTTGAAGCCACAAGCCTGAAGGCGACGATCGCCGAATGGCAGGCGCGGTTCGATGCCGCGACGAAGGCGGCCACCCAGGAGTCTCAGCGACTCGAGACTCGCCAGGGAACCGAGGTCAAGCGCCTTCAGGTTGCGTTGATGCAGGTTCGCGAGAAGGCCGAGGCGGCGGCCAGAGATCACGCGAGAGAGGCGGCCACCCTCATGGAACGCCTCCGCTCGGCCGAGGCCAGACTGGACGCCACCGCGGAGAGCTGGAAGGCCACATCAGAAGGGGCCGGGCAGGCGAGCGAAAGCCTCAAGGTTGCGCTCGAAGCACGCGCGCTCGAATCCAGCGCTCACTTAAAGGCCGTCGGCGCGTGGGAGGCCCATCGGGTGGCGCTTGAGCGGCGCATCGCGGAATTGGAGCACGCCAGTCCATCGGCTCCGCAACCTCGGTCGCGACGCCCCGGCGGCGCGGGTTCGCGGGCCAAAGAGCCCCAAGAATTTGACGAGAGTCGTGAGGACGGCGGCATTGGGTTTTTACCCCCTGACCCGGCGAACGACGGGTCAGGGGTGAAGCCGGGCGCCCGGGATCAGCCGGGGAGCCCCAGTTTCGTGCGGTGGGAGTATGAGCGGGTTTTCAAGGGCGTCCCCGAGGTTGAAAAAAAAGCGGCGCAGAGCTGGGTGCAAGGCATCGCGCGACGCATTCGCCGCCGCTGAGCGAGGCCGGCCCTTTGACCGTTCTCGTAGCGATTCCGCTTGAATAATCCGAACCAGCATTCTCGCCCATGAAATCAAAACGCGCTACACCGGCTGGAGTCCCTTCGACAAAGGCACGAAGTACATGAAGCCGAGCCGGAAAAACTTCATGGTCAACCTGGCGAAGAAGCCAAAAGCGCCGCGCAGGCGATAGTGGCGCCCGCCCCCGGCTCGTCGGCGTTCCGATCGCGTGGCCTCCCACTTTTCAAGAGTCTGGTCAGGATCGCCCTCGGCATCGTGATGGGTGCGACACTCTTCCTCGTGATCTTCGAGAAGCAACTGATCTACTTCCCGGCCGCGACGGTGGACGTCACACCGAAAGCGCTGGGCCTGCCCTTTGAAGAAATTCTTATCGACGTGGAGTCCGGGGTCAGGATCCACGGCTGGCTCATCAAGGCCGCGGGCGAACCCGGTGTGACCACCGTCCTGTTCTCGCACGGCAACGCCGGCAACATCGCGGATCGCCTCGATCGCGTTCTGCGCCTTCGCGATCTGGGCGCGGATTTCCTGCTCTACGACTATCGCGGCTATGGCCAGAGCACCGGCGAGCCCGATGAAGAGGGAACCTACCGCGACGGTCGGGCTGCCTACGACTATCTGGCCAAGGACCGGCGGATCGATCCGAGCCGCATCGTGTTGATGGGGGAGTCCCTCGGCTGTGCGATTTCGGTGCAGCTGGCGATGGAACGCAAAGCCGCGGGGCTGATTCTCGAAGCCCCGTTCGCGTCCGTTCCGCACATGGCCGCGGCGATCTATCCCTTTCTGCCTGTGGGTCGGTTCGTCCGGACCCGCTACGACAACCTGGCGAAAATTTCCCAGCTGAGGATGCCCCTTCTGGTGGTTCAGGGCGTAATGGATGAGGTCATACCGTTCGAGCAGGGGCGTATGGTTTTTAACGCCGCTCCTGAGCCGAAGCGGTTTCTCGCGATCGAAGGCGCACATCACAACGACGTGTACCTCGTCGGCGGCGAGGGCTATCGGCGAGCCATCTCCGAGTTCATCAACCGCGTGGTCGCAACCAAGCCGCCGGCCGTTTTGGCGGAAGCGAGGAAACCATGAACCACTACCTTCTGATCTACGATCTCGCCGACGACTACCTGGACCGGCGCGGCGAGTTTCGCAGCGTGCATCTCAAGATGGCCTGGGCCGCCCACGAACGTGAAGAACTGGTGTTGGGCGGGGCGCTGGGCGAGCCCACAGACCGCGCGATCCTGATGTTCAAGGGCGAGAGTCCCAAAGTTGCTGAGGACTTCGCGAAGTCCGACCCTTATGTCACGAGTGGCCTGATCAAGAGCTGGACCGTCCGGCCGTGGCTGACGGTGGTGGGCGATACGGCGGCGCACCCGGTCAGGCCCGCAGGCGCGGAGAAAGCCGGATCGCCGGTTCCGTAGCCCCACGTGGCCTCTGGTAGCACCCCGGCGTGTGACCGGTCTCACTCGATCTTCGATATCTCTCATCCGAGCAGCGGGTTGCGATATCGGGCATGGAAGCTGCTTGGTAGGGGGCGGGAGAGAAGAACCATGAAACTCCATGTTCACGTCGGACCCTTGCCGCTGGTTCCGCCCTATTTCGAGTGGGAAGACGACGACGACATCGACCCCATCGAGGATGAAGAGGAGATCGACCTGAACGATCTGCTCGATTGCCCTGCCGACCTGGAGGACATGACTAAGGGGGCCTTCTGGATGGCTCGCTTCGCTGGTTTGTGGGGGGGTGGGCACACCGCGAGATCTAATCCAGCCGCTTTCGGAATCTTGCCGAGGCGAAGGTCAGCCACGCGAGGCCGGTCAGGGCCAGGGTCAGCGCTTCCGGCCACAGGACGTCGAGGCCGGAGCCTTTCAGGAACACGCCGCGCAGGATGATTCCGTAGTAGCGGACGGGAATGGCGTAGCTAAAGGTCTGGAAGAGCGCCGGCATGTTCTCGATGGGGAAGATGAGTCCGGACAGATAAATCATCGGCACCATCAGGACGAACGTCGAGAACATCATCGCCTGCTGCTGCGTCGCGACGAGCGTCGAGGCCAGCAGCCCCAGGCCCAGCGTGTTGAGCAGGAACAGCAGGGTGAGGAACATCAGCAGAACCAACGAACCCCGCAGCGGAACGCCGAATACCACCTGAGCCAGAACCACGATCACCAGGGTGTCCAGCAGGCCGATGATCGCGAACGGGGTCAGCTTGCCGAGAATGAGCTGCCAGGGCCGGAGCGGCGTCACGCTGATCTGCTCCAGCGTTCCAATCTCCTTCTCGCGCACCACCGCCATCGAAGGCAGCATCATGGTCACAAGCATCAGCACCATGGCGAGGACTGCGGGCACATAGAACCACCGTGTTTTGAGGTCGGGGTTGTAAAAGACCCGAGGCACGATTTCGATCCGGCCGATCGAGGGCGGCCTCGCCATAGGCGTGCCCAGGCGTCGCGCGAGTTCGGCGCTTCGCCGGTTCAGGGTTTGCAGGCGAGCCTGCTGAAGAGAACCGCCCATCTCCGCGATGATCCGTGAGGCGTAGCCCAGACCGACGACCGCGGAGTTGGCGTCGGTGCCATCCGCGAGAACTTGAAGTCTGGGCGAGCGTCCTGCGGCGAGATCGTTGCCGTAGCCCTCGGGGATGACCAGGACCACCTGAGCGAGGCCTTCGATGAGCCACGGCTCCGCCGCTTCGGCGGTGGGCACGGAGCCCTTGATCTCGAAGTATCCAGAGGCGGTGAAGCGCTCGGTGAGCGCCCGGCTTGCGACACTGTGATCGCGGTCGACCAGCAGCAGGGGAACGAGTGTCACATCAAGGTTCGCGGCGTAGCCCAGGGCGATGAGTTGGACGAGCGGTCCCACAATCAAGGCCGGGATCATCTTGCGATCCTGGCGGAGCTGCAGGAACTCCTTGAGGATGACCTGAATCAGAGCGCCCACGCGCGGCCTAGTTTTCCCGCCGCCTGAGGCGCGTGTAGGCCAGAGCCAGGACCACCGAGGCGTAGAGGACCAGAAACGCGACGTCTTTCCAGTAGGGAGCGAGGCCGGCGCCTTTGAGGATGATCCCGCGGATGATGACCAGGAAATACCGGGCGGGAACCGCGTAGGTCAAAAGCTCAATGGGCAGGGGCATCGACCGGATCGGGAAGATGAAGCCCGAGAGAAAGATCGCAGGCAGCATCGACGTGACCATGCCGATCTGAAAGGCCAGAGCCTGGGTCTCGGCGATACTGGAGACCAAAAGGCCCCAGCCAAGTGCGCCGGTGAGATAGATGAGGGTGGCCACAAACAAGTCGAGGTACGGCCCGCGGACCACCACGCCGAAGAGAACGCGCGCGGCGATCAGGATGATGACCGTCGCCAAAAGCGAGATGGCGAGGTAGGGCAGGGTCTTGCCCACCAGCAGCTCGGCGGGGGTGAGCGAGGTGACCCGCAACTGCTCCATGGTCCCGCGTTCCTTCTCGCGAACCACCGACAAAGCGGTGGAGACCACCGCGGTCAGCATCAGGATGAAGCCCACGAGTCCGGGAACCAGGAACTGTGTGGTCCGCAGTTCAGGATTGTAGAAAACCCGCGGTTCGTAGCCTATGGGCACGACTTCGATTCCCGAACGTTCGGAGAAGCGGCGCAGGTTCGCGTCGGCGGCGAGGGCAGTGGCGTAGCTCAAGACCGTGGTCGCGGTGTTTGCGTCGGCGCCGTCGAGCAGGAGCTGGATGGTGGCGGTTTGGCCTTGCGCCAGAGCGCGCGCAAAACCTTCGGGTATAGCCAGAACCGCCTTGGCCACGCGACTTTCCGTGATGAGGTCCACGTCCGTTCCGGCTTCCACATCCGCGACCTGATCGAAGTACGTCGAGTTCACAAACGAAGCGATAAGGCTTCGGGACTCTTCCGACTTGTCCAGGTCGCGCACGGCGAGGCGCACGTGCCGGACGTCGAAGTTGATGGCGTAGCCGTACATCAGAAGCATCACCGTGGGCAGGCCGAGGAGCATGGCGAGGCTCAACGGATCGCGCGACGCCTGTCGCGACTCCTTCCTGGCCATGGCCCAGACCTTGCGCGGGTTCATGCGACTTCCCGCCGGCCGGCGAGCCCTTCCTCCTCGGCTTCGATGCAGTGAATGAAAACGTCTTCGAGCGAGGGCACGATCCGCTCAATCGAGACCTCTGCGAAACCGCTGCGCGCGAGAGCGTTTTCGATCAGGGTTCGGCCGGACGCTTCGTCGGTGACCACGATATGAAGCCTGGTGCCGAACACCGACGCCTCCAGAACGCCCGGCTCCTGGTCGAGGAGAAACTGCGCGTCCAGCGGCCTTTCGCACGCCACTTCAAGGAGGATGCGGCCGGCGAAGACTTCCTTTAGTTGCGCCACCGAACCATGCGCCACCAGCCGGCCGGCGTGCATGAGCGCGATGCGGTCGCAGCGTTCGGCCTCGTCGAGATAATGCGTGGTGACAATGAGGGTGATGCCTTGCCCCGCCATCTCATCGATCAACGTCCAGAAGCGACGGCGCGAAATGGGATCGACCCCGCCCGTGGGCTCGTCGAGGAAGACCACACGAGGCCCATGGAGGACCGCGCAGGCGAGGGCGAGGCGCTGTTTCCAGCCACCCGGCAACGAGCGTGTGATCAGGTCTTCCTTGCCAAGAAGGCCCGCGGTGTGAACCGCCCAGGTCTCGCGTTCCCGCATGGTCACGCCGGTCAAGCCGTAGACGCCGCCGAAGAAACGCAGGTTCTGAATGACGGTCAAATCGTCATACAGGCTGAAGCGCTGGGTCATGTAGCCGATCCGGCGTTTCAGCGCCTCGGGGTCTTGGGCGACGTCGATGCCGAGGACCCTGGCGCGGCCGGACGTCGGAGCGAGAAGACCGCAGAGCACGCGGATGGCCGTCGTCTTGCCCGCGCCATTCGACCCGAGGAGGCCGAAGACTTCGCCTTCGTGGACGCGCAGAGACAGATCGTCAACGGACGTGAACGCGCCGAAGCGTTTGACGAGGTGCTCGACCTCGATGACGACGGGACCGCTCGCCGTCTCGTTTGCGGACGGAGACGTCACCATGTCACCGGCCCACCGCTCGGGCGAGATTCGCCTTCGCCACCTGGATCTGCGCTTCGGTCTGCGTGGACTCGAGCTCCGCGCGGAGGAGACGCGTCTCGGCGTCCAGAAGCTCGCTGGACGAGAGAACGCCTTCCTTGTATCGGTCGCGCGCGACTCTGACCGCGTCCCGCGCTGCCTCAATGCCTCGCCGCGCCACCAGTTTGCCCGCGAGGGCGGACTCAAGTTCGAGATGTCGCGTGGTCACGTCCAGCCGGATCCGGGCCTCCAGATCCGCGAGTTGGGCGCGCAGGGCTTCGGCCTGAGCCTGGGCCTGCGCCGTGGAAGCGCTCGAACGACCACCATCGAGGACTTTCCAGTTCACGCTGACGCCGATGCTCCACGAATCGTTCCAGTCTCCGCTCAACGGCAGGATGCGCTGATTGGGATTCGCGTAGTCGAAGCCCGCCTGGAGGCCTGCCTGCGGGCGGGACGCCGAATGAGCGACCCGGGCGGTTGCGTCCATGGCGCGGATCCGCGCGCGAAGGGCTTCGACTTCCGGTCGAAGGGCGGCGGCTCGCCTGGTCAGTTCCTCCGTTTCGTCCGGGGCGGAAGGAAGGACCGGGGGCGAAGGCTCGAGTTCGACGGGCGTGCCCGCGGGCAAGCCGACCAGCCGAAGGAGATTCGCGGTGGCGGTGGCCGCGGCGTTCTCGGACTGAACGCGACCCAACTCCGCCCGCTCGCGTTCGACGGTCACGGCGAGGACTTCGTTGCTGGCCATGAGACCGAGGTCCTGACGATTGCGGGCATCCTTGAGATGGGCTTCGTACGAGGCCACGGCCTCGCTCAATACACGGGCGTTTTCACGGGCGAAGAGAACATTCACATACGCGACCTGAGTCTCGAGGACCAGGTCGTTCTCGGCGGCCGCTCGATCGGAGGTGGCGGCGCGCTCGGTCTCGGTGGCCGCGGCGATCTGGCCAAAGACGCGACCGCCGGTGTAGAGAGGCAGGCTGGCGCCGAGGCGGGTGCGCCAGTTGTTGGGCAGGTTGGGGAAGATGGTGCGCGGCGAAGAACCCGGGAAAGCCAGAATCAGCTCGGGCACATTCGAGTTGCGGGAGTACGTGGCCGAGAGATCGAGCTCGGGACGTCTCCCGGCCTGCGCACCCCGTACACCCTCGGAGGCGGCGCGAGTCAGGGCGCTCAAGGAAGTCAATCGCGACGAGGCGGTGCGAGCACGGACGAGAGCGTCGTCGAGGGTCAGCCGAACCGCCGCCTCCCGGTCGGGCTGCCGGTTCTCGGCCGCCAGGGCGATCGGGGCGACACCAATAGCGATAAGGAACAGGCACGGGGTCAGGTGTTTCAAGCAGCACCTCCAATCCGGGCCGCCTCGGCCTCGCGGGCCCGAATGCGGGAAATGAAAACGTCTTCAAGCGAAGGTGGGATGGGTCGCGCCGAAAGGACCTCGAGACCTTGAGTCTCAAGGTCGGCGGCCATTCGTTCGGTCCAGGCCGCGGCGGCGGGAGCGTCGAATCCCGGCAGCGTGATGTGGACGCGTTCGCCGAAGGCCTCGACGTCGCGCACCTCGGATCGCGCACCGATGATTTCAATGGCCCGGCGTTTTGGATGGGCGAGGATTTCGACCATCGCTCCATCCGCCTGAGCCCGGAGCGCGTCCGGCGTGCTCACGCTGAGGATGCGCGACCGATCCATCAGGGCCACCCGCTGACACCGCTCGGCTTCGTCGAGGTACGGCGTGGTCACGAGCAGGGTCAGGCCTTCGCGCTGCAGGCGGGCCAGGATCTTCCAGAAGTCGCGCCGCGAAACCGGATCGACGCCGGTGGTGGGCTCGTCGAGGATGAGCAGCTCCGGGGTGTGAATGAGAGTGCAGGCCAGGGCGAGCTTCTGCTTCATGCCCCCCGAGAGACGGTCGGCCAGCCGGTTTCGAAACGGCGTCATGCGGAGCATGTCGAGAAGCTCCTCGCCGCGGGCCTTGGATTTGCGGACGCCGTGGATGTCGGCGAAGAAGGCGACGTTTTCGTCCACGGTCAGATCGCCATAGAGCGAGAAGCGCTGCGAGAGGTAGCCGATGCGCTTCGACAGTTCGTCGGTTTCCTGCCAGGGGTCGAGGCCGCAGGTACGGACGCGACCGCGGTGCGGGGCGAGAAGTCCAAGGATGACGCGAAGCGTGGTGGTCTTCCCGGCGCCGTCCGGTCCGATGAGACCGAACATTTCGCCCCGACCGACGGTGAAGGAGACGTCGTTCGCGGCGACGATATCGCCATGTCGACGGACCAGGGCCGAAACTTCGACGACCGGCATTTCGGAGGCGTTGCTCATTGCGCGGGACCGACCGGCTCGAAGGTCGCCTCGGCCGGCATCCCGGGCTTGAAGAAACCGTCCGCGTTGTCGAGACCCACCTTCACCCGATAGACGAGCTTCACTCGTTCGTCTCGGGTCTGCACATTCTTTGGCGTGAACTCGGCCTTCGAGGAGATGTAGGTCAGGCGGCCCCGGCGCGTCTGACCGCCATCGGTTCTGACCACAGCCTCCTGGCCGATTCGGATGCGGGCCAGGTCGACATCCGTGACGTAAGCGGTGAGCCAGGCCTCGCTGAGCTTGGTGATGACGCAGACCGGCGAGCCCACTTGAAGTTGCTCGCCGGGCTCGGCCACGCGCGAGGTCAGGACGCCATCGGCCGGGCTTTTCATCGTCGCGTCGGCGATCTGCTGCTCGAGTTGAGCCATGCGGGCGTCAAGGGATGCCACGCGGGCGCGTGCGCCTTCGATCTCCTCGGGTCGCGAACCGGACTGAAGGCGCGCCAGGGTCTGTCTTTGCGCGCCGAGCCGCCCTTCAAGGATGCCGCGCCGCGTCTTCGCGTCATCGCGTGCCTTGGTCGTGCCGGAGCCGCGGTCGAGGAGGCCCTGCATCCGGTCGAGATCGAGTTCAGCGCCCGCGAGGTCCGCTTCGGTGGCGCGGATCTGGGCTTCCATCTCCGCGATGTCCTCCCTGCGCGCCCCGGCCAGCCGGAGCCGCAATTCCGCCGCGGCCTGCGCGCGATCGGCGGTGGCCTGGCGAACCAGAATCTCGACATCGGTGGTGCTGAGACGCGCAATGAGGTCGCCGGCCTTCACCGCGTCTCCCTCTTTCAATGGCGCCTCGGTCAGACGTCCGGCGACTTTGGCCGAGATGTGGACGTCGGTGGCCTCGACATGGCCGGCCGCGACGATGTTCGTGTTCCGGGCCGGCGCTCGGCAGGAAGCGATGCTGAACACGGCGAGCATCAGGAAGGCAGGAGTGCGTTTCATCGGGTTTTCCTCTGGCGGCTTTTTACGGAGGGCTTCGGGTTCTCTGGAGCGAGCGAACGGTCGAGCACGGCAAGGAGATGGACGAGCACGTCGTCGTTGCTCGGCGGGGCCAGGCCAGGCAACTCCCTGGGCAGAAGGCGTTCGCGGAAAGAGGCCCCGGCGAAATGCAGCATCAGGGGCCCGAGCATGGTGACGTGAAGGAGGAGCGGGTGGACGCTTCGGAACGCACCGGTCCGGGTTCCCTCCGCGACGGTTTCCTTCACGAATCCTAAGATCGCGCCGAGGGCGTGCGAGGCTTCCACGTCCATGCTTCTCCCGCCGGCCAGGATTTCTCGCAGCATGATGTGGGGAAGGGCCCGTTGTTCGCTGAAGTGTCTGGCGATCCGGGTGTAGAGCGCTCGGAGCTTGCCTTCGGGCGAAAGGTCGCTCTCCTTGAGGCGCTTGACCTCGGCCAGCACGTTTCCGAAAAGACGCAGGAGGGCGGCCTTGTAAAGGCCCTGCTTCGAACCGAAATGGTAGTAGATCATCGCCTTGTTGGCGCGAGCGCGCCGCGCGATCTCATCGACTCTGGCTCCGCTAAAGCCAACTTCCATGAAGACGTTGGTTGCGGCCTCGAGGATCGACCCTCGGCTCGTCCCCGGCCCTTCGGTCGTAGCGCCCTGCTGACTAACCATTTGGTTTAACCAGAAGGTTAACCGGCGAAGCCTCGAAGGTCAAACCGTTCCTGTCGTTCGCCGGTCGCGTTGCCCCATAAGCTGGTGACTAAGTTGGTGGCCTTGAAGTGACAAACGCCAAACGCCGCCACCCACAGAATTTCCTGGACCCGAAGTTTCCGCTCCTCGAGGATCCAGGCAGGGGTGCGGAGGCGGTGGGTGCGCCAACTCTGAACAGAGACACGTTCTCCCTGGTGTCTTTCAATATCCACTTCGGTTACGAGCCCGAAAAGGTCATTGCCACCCTCAGGGAAAACGGAATGGCGGCGTCGGATGTCCTTCTCCTTCAGGAAGCCGACGACAAGAGCGTCCTGCTGATTTCTGAAGCCCTCCACATGGGGTACGTCTACTACCCCGCGACGGTGCATCCGACGAGCGGGAATCTTTTTGGCGTGGCCGTTCTGAGCCGGTGGCCGATCAGAGCAAGCCGGAAAATCCTGCTTCCTTCGAAGAGCCTCTTCGACGCCGCCCGCAAGGTCTGCGTGGCTACGACCATCGAGATTGACCACGTTTTGATCGAGGTAGTGAACGTCCATCTGCAATCGGGACTTCTCCGCCGAGCCTTCCGCGAGCAGATTGAAAGCGCCGTTCGCTGCGCCCTGCACGGCCAATGCGTGGGGACCCCAACCCGGAGCCCTTGCCCCCGGCGCGGGCTCGTGTTTTCGCAGGCGACTTCAACACCTGGGAGAAAGGACTGCAGAAGGGACTCGAAGAGACCATGAGCGGCATTCCGTTGAAGCGTGTCGACGGGATGGTGGGCACTTTCTCCAAGGGTTCCGACCAGGGCCGCGGGAAGCACACGATGGACTACATCTTTGTCTCGCCGGAGTTGTATCTCAAGAGCGGACGGGTGGGAGCGAGTCGTACCGGCAGCGACCACTACCCGATCGAAGCGGAACTTCGCCTGCCGGCCTTGAGGGTCAGTCCGCTTTCTTAGCGGGTGTCCTATCCCACCGGTGCGCGCGGAGGGCGGCGAGAAGCGCCGGCTCGAGCGCCCCTGCCTTTTCCGCAGCCACATTCCCTCGCACACTCTGCACGCGACGCATGCCTGGGATCACGGTCGTGACGCCGGGGTTCGAGATCACAAAACGCAGCGCCATTTCCGGGAGCGTTAAACCCGAAGGGACCAGCCTCTCCAGGCGTTCAATTCGATCCATGGTCGCGGCCGTGTTCTTTGGATTGAAATACGACCGCCGGAAATCCCCTTCAGGGAAGAGACGATCGCGGCTCAGCTGGCCGGCGAGCGACCCTTCATCGAAAGGCACCCGGGCGATGACGGCCACACCCTTCTCGCGGCACAGCGGGAAAAGCTCGTCCTCCGGCGACTGATCGAAGATGTTGTACACGACCTGCACTGCGTCGATGAGTCCGGTTCGGATGGCGGCGAGGCCATTCC
>JANLWV010000249.1:0-4456 GCA_031364765.1 Vicinamibacteria bacterium | reverse complement strand
TCGATGGAGCGGGGCGAGGCGAAGGCGAGGGGCTTCGCCGCGGGCGCGGTGCAGATGCTGGTGGTGAATCAGGACGGACGCGTCCTCCTGCAACGCCGGCGGGACGACAAGGAGAACGGCGGCATGTGGGACAAGAGCGTCGGCGGCCACGTTCAGGCGGGGGAGACATTCGACGGGGCGCTCTTGCGGGAGGCCAACGAGGAACTCTTCGGCCGCGCTGATGCGGACCGCGTGGCTCTGGTTGATGACCTCGAGGCGGCGTCCGCCGAGGTCGCGCCGGTGCGGGCTCGACGCGTGCGCCTCGAACTGGGCCTGCGCGACATCAGGTACGCCGCCACCCAGGATCGTCAGATCATCAACGTCACGTACCACGCGGCCCTGTACCTCGCTCGCACAGACCTGACCCTCGCCGACTTCGCGCGGCAGGAGGAGGAACTCGCCGACCTCGCCTACTTTGAACCCGCGGAAATCGACCTTATGCTGGTCGCGGGCCAGCTGGCCCCCAACATGGCGTTTCTGTGGTTTGCGCTGGGCGGAGCGGCTACCCGACCTACTGGATGAGCATGGTTTCGGGGAACTGAGAAAACCAGGCGAACCAGAACGTGCGACGCGCGGGCTCGCGTAGGTGTGTTTCGCCGCCCGGTCCGTCCAGCTGCTCTTCACGCACGTGAAAGCGGCGCCCCCGATCGTCGAACAGATCGTCACCCGACAGGCGTACAAAACGGGTGGCGCCCGCTTGATATACCCGGTTGGCGCCGCCTTCGGTCGTGAGCACCACGTAGGTCGTTGCCCCCGCAGAAAAAAGGTGCACGGGGGTCTTCCTGAGAAAGCTCGTATCGAGAGCCACCGGGGCGAGCGAGCGATCCCCGCCGGCGAAGAATGTCACCACCTCCGCTTTTCGCTTGAGTCGCTTGTCCTGCGCCGGCACCTCGAACATCAGGTCGTCATGGGAGAAGTAACCGCGATACGCCACTCCATCGTCGTAGTCCCGCGGGTGACCGGTGTCGAGGGAGAGAACCGTGGTGTCGGGATGCGCGGTCCGCCACTCTTTCCAGGAGGTGGTGACGACGGGGCGGTACTTGAGGACGATGGAGCTGTCCGCCAGAGGGCCGAGGACGGGGCGTCCCTCGATCGTCGACCACAAGGACTTCGTCTCCGCGTCGAACATCAGCTTGTTCGACCGATAGAGCAGGCCGCTCGTGCCCAGTGTGAACGACCGGCCGCCCACATCCGTCTCGTAGGGGATCACGGTTCCGCAAAGCGTGCAGTACACCACGGCGAGCTTCACGCCGCCCAGAGTGTCGAGCGCCATCTCGTGCCAGGCGAGAATGCGTTTCGGATACGCGCGCGCCATACCGTTGACGACCAGTCCGAACACCACGTTCTTGTCGCCCATGAACTTCGCGTCCGATGCCGCCATCACTTTCGGCTGATCGAGCGGTGGAATGCCGTTCACGCCCACGCCTCCCCAGTCGATCTCATCCAGGCGGATCCGCGGCTTGACCCCCGACGAGAAGAACGCGGCCATCCGGGGATCGACGTTGGCGTAAAGGCGCGCCTTGAAGGCCGCGTATTGAGGATGCGGATCCTCCGGCAGCGTCCAGGACCACTTGCGCCACAGCTTCAGATCGTTCCCGAACGTCTTACCGGTTTGCCGGGACAGGAAACGCATCAGGCGGCCCCGGATCAACGATTCCGGGCTGCGAGTCGCGGCGATAAAGGGTTCGCGATTGCCTCTCGGCGTCCGGCTCGCCTGGCCGCCCTCATCGCCGCCCAGGCTGTCCTCGCTCGCTCCCGACGGCGCCTCCTCCCGCGCGGGCCGGAAGAAGCGGGCGAGGTCGATGATCATCGCCGCGTAGGCGTCCTTCCAGACCGGCGCCAGCCGTGCGGCGGCCGCTTCGGAAAGTTTCTCGTCCTTGGAGGCGAGGGCCACAAAGTCTTCGAGGGGAGGGGGCGCCTGGGCCGAGACGGTGCGCGAGGACAGCAGGAGGCCCGTGGCGATGATGAAGGCTCCCAAGCGCGTCACCGGGACGGTATCGCAGGCGCGCCCGCGACCTTCTCCGCCGATCGCAGGGTCAAGGCGACGAAGGTCAGCGTTCCGTTCGTGCAGCCGCCGGTGGGAAGCGTCGGGGAACCGAGGACCCACAGGTTCTCGTGATCGTGGGTGCGGCCGTAGGAGTCCACAACACTCGCCGCGGGGTCCGTGCCCATGCGGCACCCGCCTCCCGGATGATCGAGGTAATCGCCCTCGTTCGTCCTCAGAACGCGGCCGTTGTCGGCTCTGGCCAGCCGATCGACCAACGCGGACACGTGCGTACGATCGGCATCGCGGCGGGCGAGAGTCGGGGCGTCCAGGCGGTGCTCGATGCGGGGCATCGAATCGCCCCAGCGATTGCGGTTGCCCCGGTCCAGGGTCAGCCGGCTTTCACGGTCCGGATGGACATCGAGGTACGTGCGAACGCGGGCGACGGCACGGCCGCGCGTCCTCTTCCGCCAGTCGGCGAGAAGGTCGTCGCCGAAAAGGTACGCGCCCGATTCGTTCTTGAGCCGCGGTCCCTTGGCCAGAGAGCTCTCCCACACCCGCAGGTCGTGTCGGACGAAGGGTGAAGACGGCGCGCAGCGGAAGAACTGCCGCGAGATGAGGCTGTGCTGGTCGTTCATCCCGGGGTAGAGCTGCGCGTCCATTTCGATCCAGACCTGGATGAAGGAGTGTCCGGTCATGTACCGGCCCACGAGTCCCGAGTTGTTGGCGAGGCCGTTCGGAAACCGGCCGCCCGCCGAGAGCAGGAGCAGATGCGACGACCACGCGTAGCCGCCGGTGAGTAGGAACGTCCCGGCCTCGTACGTGACCGTGTCGCCGGTCCCATCCTCTTTCACGGCCTCGGCCCGGACGATCCTGTTCGTGGTGTCGTGCGGAACGAGACGCCGCACCAGGGTTCGATCGTGCAACTCGATTCGCTTCTGTTCGAGAAGTTTCTTGAACGTCCAGTCGGGTGAGTAACGCGCGCCGGTCGGACAGACTTCGCAGGTGTTGCAACGTTTGCAGATCGAACGGCCGTCGTAACCGTCGACCGTGTTCTTGGCGGCGGGGGTCGCCCAGAACGGGATGCCGCTCTTCTCCGACCACGTCTTCAGCGTCTTAAGGTTGTAAGAGAGCGGCATGGCCGGCATCGGATACGGCTCCGACCGTTTGTCCTCGGGAAGCGGAGGTTCCTCGCCGCCCACGCCGAGTTGCCGCTCCGCGTCGCAGTAGTAACGCTCCAGATCCTCCCACTCGATGGGCCAGTCCACGGCGAGGCCGTAAAGCGAGCGCAAACGCGTGTCCTCGCGGGAGAACCGGTTGGTGACGCCGCCCCAGTGCATGGCCGCGCCGCCGACCGCCATCGAGCGCGAAATGATTCCCTGGCCGCCCTGGTCTTCTATGAAGTCGCCCGGCCACGGATTCTCGCCGTAAGCGAGATAGCGCTCGCGGTACCCCATGCGGTTCTCGAAGTCGAAGAGCCGCTGGCCCGCTTCCACAACGATAGTGCGCAGGCCCGGCCTCCTTTCGGTGAGACGGGCCGCCGCCATGGCGGCGGTGATGCCGCCGCCGATCAGGATGACGTCGGCCTCGACCTTGCGGTGGGTCACGACGCGCGTCCTTTCGCGAGCGGTTCCGGGCGAAGGCCGGAGCCTTCGAGGGCGCGGCAGGAGTCGCGACCGATCTCGGCTTCGTAGCAAACGTCGTTGGCCTCCGCGCTTGAGAAGTAGTGGCTCATCAGGTCCGCCGCGACGTGTTTGCCCGAGGGGCGCCCCTCCGTCGAATCGATCTTCAGCGCGGCGAACGCCTCGGCAATGAGAGCTCGTCGCGCCACGAGGTCGAGGGCGCCGAAGGCCTTTCCGTTCCGACGTCGAGCCGCGGCCTCGAGGGCCTGCAACTGGACGTTGTAGGTGGCCGTCGGAGCCGCGCCGGACTTCGCGACGCGCGTGTGTCCGTAGCCGTGATCAAGGTAGCGGCCCGCGTGGTGATCGCGAATCCAGGCCATGAACGCGGCCAAGGCTTCCCTATGACCATCGGCTCCGATCGAAGCGGGCAGAACCGCCTGCGCCACCGGCCACAGACCTTCAAGTCCCCCCGATGACTCCTGTGCTTTGACGCCGGACGTCGCGACCGCGGCGGCGGCCGCTCCAAGCTTCAGGACTTCGCGGCGTCTCATGACCGCGCGACCATAGATCAATCGTTTCCGAAAGTCTCGACCGAAACTCCTACGGAACGGCCGGCGTCCCCCAGAGTGGGTAGGCGTTGATGGCCGTGCCTTCCCACCAGCGTTTCTCGGATCCGAGGCGGAAGATCGTGAAATGCAGATGTGGGGTATCCGGCGGCGCATTGCCGGTGGTGCCAACGTAACCGATGACATCACCCCTGCGAAGGACCTTTCCCGGCACAAGGGCGGTGGCGTAACCGTCCAGGTGCGCG
>JANLWV010000225.1:0-6381 GCA_031364765.1 Vicinamibacteria bacterium | reverse complement strand
CTACGAGACCTACATCAACGTCTCGATCAAGAACTTCCAGGAGAGCTACCACGACGCCCTGCAACTCAAGGAAGAAGCGGTCTCCGCTTTCACCCTCGGCGTGCTCGGCCTGCGCGAGCGCGCGCGGGTCGAACAGCTCTTCTGGGCGGTGTGCGAGCGGATCCTGAAGATCGTGCGCGATCTTCCCTACGTGCCCGACGATCTGGAGGGCCTCGAAAAGCAGCTTTCCGACACCTACTACTGTAATTTCTCGCTCTTCCAGTCCATGCCCGATCACTGGGCGGTAAACCAGCTCTTTCCCGCCATGCCCATCGAACGCCTCGACCAGCAGCCGACGCGCCGGGCCATCCTCGCCGATCTCACCTGCGACAGCGACGGCAAGATCGACAAGTTCATCGACCTCCGGGACGTGAAGCACTTCCTGCCCCTGCACTCGCTGAATGGCGAGCCGTACCACATCGCCACTTTCCTGGTGGGCGCGTACCAGGAGATCCTGGGCGACCTCCACAATCTCTTCGGCGACACCGACGCCGTCCACGTCAAGCTGGCCGAGGACGGATACAGCGTCGAGCATGTCGTCGAAGGCGACTCGGTAACGGAGGTTCTCTCCTACGTCCAGTACAGCAAGGACGATCTCATCGCCCGGGTTCGCCGCGCGGTCGAGGCCGCCCTGCGCGACAAGCGCCTCACCATGGCCGAGTCGGGCCGCCTGATGAAACGGTACGAAGAAGGCCTCGAGGGATACACCTACCTGTCCTCGGAGGGCTAGCAGGGTGCTGAAGACCGCAGCACCCTGCGTGTCCCGGCGAAAGCCGGGATCCAGATAAGAAAGAAGAATTATGGCCGACAGTTCCTTCGACATCGTCAGCGAGATCGACCAGCAGGAAGTGAAGAACGCCGTCGCCCAGGCGCTCAAGGAGATCCAGACGCGGTACGACCTCAAGGACTCGAAGTCGGATATCGCCATCGGCGAAAAGGAGCTCACCCTCACGACCGTGGATGAGTACAAGCTGAAGGCGGTGCGCGACATCCTCGAAAGCAAGCTGTTGAAGCGCGGCATCAGCATCAAGGCCCTGACCTACCAGGAACCGGAATCGGCGCTCGGCGGCACGGTGCGCCAGAAGGTCGCTATGCAGAACGGGATTCCCATCGAGAAGGCGCGCGAGATCGTCAAGCTGATCAAGAACACCAAGCTGAAGGTCCAGGCCGCGATTCAAGGCGAGCAGTTGCGGGTCACCGGAAAGAGCCGCGACGATCTCCAGGCCACCATGACGATGCTGCGAGGCGCCAGGCTCGACATCGACATGCAGTTCACCAACTACCGGTAGTTTCCGAGGGAACACCTGGCTTCCTGTGCCCGATCGGGCGAGCTTCGCTAAGATCGGGGCATCCCCAGAAAGCGCCACCCTCTTCTTCAGAGAAAAAGCGCGTAACCACCCCCAAACTCCCTTGAACTCGCGTAGCACCTTCGCCCTCGAAACGACCCCTGTGCTGCCCAGGGCGCTGGCGCTTCCCGACATCCTCGGCCTGGTGGAGCAGGACCTCATCCGCGTCGAACGGGTTTTCAAGGAGGAGTTTCTTTCCGATCTCAGCGTCATCTCGGACGTGGCCTCCCACGTGCGCGACGCGGGCGGCAAGCGGATCCGGCCGGCCCTGCTGCTCCTGGCCTCCCGTCTCTTCGCTCATTCGAGCGAGCGGATGATCACGCTCGGCGCGGTGGTCGAGTACATCCACACCGCCACCCTCCTGCACGACGACGTGATCGACGAAGCGGCAACCCGGCGAGGCCGGAAAAGCGCCAACTCGAGATGGGGCAACAAGACGACCGTGCTCATCGGCGACTTCCTGTACACCAAGTCCATGGCCATGGCTCTGACCCAGGACAACCTGGGGATTCTGAGGCTCCTTTCCGATGTCACCCTGCGGATGATCGAAGGTCAGGTCCTGGAGATCGAACGCGAAGCCGATCTTGGGGTCCGGGAAGATCAGCATCTCGACATCATCCGGCGCAAGACCGCCGACCTCTTTTCCGCGTGCATGCGCATCGGCGCCCTCCTCGGCAAGGCCTCCGAGGAGAAGGAGCGGGCTCTCTCGGCCTACGGCCTGGCTCTGGGACTGGCCTTCCAGATGAAGGACGATCTGCTCGACTTCACCGCATCGGAAAAGTCGCTCGGGAAGCCCGTCGGTCTGGATTTGCGCGAGGGCAAACTCACGCTTCCCGTCATCTACATGCTCGAGGCCGCCGACGCCGAAGTACGAGCCAAGGTTGAAACCGTCGTTTCAGACCGCGGCTTCGAACGCGTCTCGCATGCGGAGATCGTCGCCTTGGCCCGGCGCTCGGGCGCGCTCACGCGCGCGGAAGCTCTGGCCGGCCGGCAGGCCGAAGCGGCGCGACAAGCTCTCGACATCTTCGATCCGTCCCCCGAGCGCGACGCTCTGATGACTCTCCCCGACTTCATCCTCGCGCGCGACCACTGATCCGAGCCAGTATTCCGGGATGGCCGCGGCAACGAAAAAATCCGGTCTTCCCGCGACCTGGCTGCTGACCGCCTTCGTGGCCGTACCTTTGCTGATCGCCCCTTCCGTCATTCGTGGCCTCGCCGCGTTCGCGTGGGTGACCCACTACGCCTCGATGGGAAGTCTGCCTCGGCCGAGAAAGGCCGCGGCCAGGGCTCTGGTTGCGAAGACCGACATCGCGATCCGAAACCTGGCGCCTCTTCCCCAGGCCTCGACGGCCGCGATCCGGGCTCTGGAGATCGGACAGCGACTGGAGCATCAGGATGGTGATTCGGAAGCGGCGCGTGTCGTCTATCAGGGCGTAGGGATGGCGTGCGCCTCGGTGCGATCCCGGCCCCTTTCCGGCGCGGGCTTTGCGGTGATCGAGGCGCGCGCCACCGCACTTGCTGAATCGGCCAGGGTGAGGGCCCTGAGGTGACAAGGCGAAAGGCGAGCGATCCCGCCGCTCGGGCCGAACAACTGCGCGAGTCGATTCGGAGGCACGAACATCTCTACTACGTCCTTTCGAAGCCGGAGATCTCCGACCCCGAGTTCGATGCTCAGGAGCGCGAGCTTCGCGAGATTGAGGCGGCTCATCCGGAGCTTATCTCCCGCGATTCGCCCACGCAGCGAGTGGGCGGCGCCCCCCTCTCGGAGTTCTCTCCGGTGGTCCACGAGGAGGCGATGTTGAGCCTTGAGAACACCTACAGCGAGGAAGAGGTGCGCGAGTTCGAATCGCGGGTCAGACGCCAGCTTGGCGAAACCCCCCTTTCCTACGTGGCCGAGCCGAAGGTCGACGGCCTGTCGCTCTCCGTCACCTATGAAAACGGCCTCCTGACCCGGGCGGTCACCCGTGGCGACGGTAAAACTGGCGACGACGTCACCGAGAACGCGCGCACCATCCGGTCTGTGCCCCTGGCCCTTTTGGCCCCTCGACTCGGAATTGCCGTTCCGAAACTTCTGGAGGCGAGAGGCGAGGTCTATCTGCCCCGTTCGGTGTTCGCGCAGATCAACGACGAACGGACGAGAAACGGCGAGGAGCCTTTCGTCAATCCGCGCAACGCCGCGTCGGGGGCCATGAAGCTCCTCGATCCGCGACAGGTCAAAGGGCGCGGCCTCGAACTTTTCCTTTACTCGCTGGTCCGGGTCTCGGAAGGCGAGGTGAAGACCCACACGGACGCTCTCGCGCTGATGCGCGCCCTCGGCCTGAGGACAAACCCGGAGATCAAGGCCTGCGCCTCCCTCGACGCGGCCCTGGCCCACTGCGCCTATCTTCGGCAAAAGCGGGATTCTCTCGATTACGACATAGACGGCGTGGTCGTGAAGATCGACTCGCTCTCCCTCCAGCGTGAACTTGGTTCGACCTCGAAATTTCCGCGCTGGGCCATCGCCTACAAATTCCCCGCCGAGCGCGCCACCACCAGGCTTCTGGCCATCGATGTCCAGGTCGGGCGCACCGGCAAGCTGACGCCGGTGGCCCATCTCGAACCGGTCTTCGTGTCCGGGACCACGGTGGCGCGGGCCACCCTTCATAACGCCGAAGAGGTTGCCCGCAAGGACATCCGGGTCGGAGACCTCGTGGTCGTCGAGCGCGGGGGCGAGGTCATTCCGAAAGTTGTGGAGGTTGTCCTCTCCGAAAGGTCCGCCTCGTCCGAGCCGTTCGCGATGCCCAAAACCTGCCCGGTATGCGGGACCCGCGTGGCTTCAATCGCCGGCGAAGTCGACCTCCGCTGTCCGAACGCCAGCTGCCAGGCCCAGATCGAAGAGAGGATCAAGCACTACGCACGCCGGCAGGCCATGGACATCGAAGGGCTTGGCGACATACTCGTGGGTCTGCTGGTCGAAACCGGAGCAGTGAGGAACATCGCCGATCTCTACACGCTCGATGTCGCCACTCTGGCCCGGCTTGAACGCATGGGCGAGAAGTCCGCATTGAACGTCATCGCTTCGATCGAGAGGAGTCGGGGGGCCGGCCTTCAGCGTTTGCTGTTCGGGCTGGGTGTGCGCTTCGTGGGCGAACGCGCGGCCGAGCTTCTCTCCCGACGGTTCGGTTCGATGGACGCTCTCGTTCAAGCCTCCCGAGAAGAAATCGACGCGGTGCCGGAGATCGGAGACGCGGTCGTGGCTTCCCTGCGGGAGTGGTTCGACGCGCCCCAGAACAAGAATCTGATCGATCGCTTGAAGGAGGCAGGAGTTCTGATGGCCTCGGTTTCGGGCGCCCCGCCGCAGCCCAGGACCCTTGAGGGCCTACAGTTTGTACTCACCGGTGTTTTGCCCTCGATGGACCGAAACCAGGCCAAGCGTCTGATCGAAGGGCGGGGAGGACGCGTCACCTCGTCGGTGTCGTCCAAGACCAGCTACATCGTCGCCGGTGACGACGCGGGGTCGAAGCTCGACAAGGCTCGAACCCTCGGCATCGCGGTTCTGGACGAGGCCGGGCTGAAACGCCTTCTCGGCGAGAATGCCCCGGCATGAAGCCCTCTCCGGTCAGGCCACGGATCCTGGTCGTCGACGACGAGGACGCGATCCGCCGCTCTCTCACCATGATGTTCGAGTTCGAGGGCTTCGATTGCGAGACGGCGTCTTCAGGGCCCGAAGCGGTGCAGGTGATCGAGCGGGCGGAAATCGATCTGGTGATCCTGGACGTGAAGATGGCTGGCCTCGACGGTCTTGAGACCCTGAGGCTTTTGCGGGAGCGGGCCAAAGATGTGCCCGTGATCATGCTCTCCGGGCATGGCACGGTGAAGACCGCGGTCGAGGCGACCCGGCTCGGCGCTTTCGACTTTCTCGAAAAGCCGCCGGAGACCGAGAAGCTGCTATTGGCGGCGCGCAATGCTCTGGAGAAACAGCGTCTGGTCATTGAGAACCGCCGGTTGCGTCTCGAGACCAATGGCCCCGGCGATCTCGTGGGCAGCAGCGCCGCCATTCAGCAGGTCTTCGCGCGGATCAGGAAAGCCGCCCCGACCGGCGCCACCGTTCTGATCCGCGGAGAGAGTGGCGTCGGCAAGGAGCTGGTCGCCCGGGAGGTCCATCGCCTCTCCGCGCGCGCCGACGAGCCGTACGTCTCGGTCAACTGCGCCGCCATTCCCGAGGAGTTGATCGAGAGCGAGTTGTTCGGCCACGAGAAAGGCTCGTTCACCGGCGCCACGGAGCGGCAGATCGGCAAGTTCGAAATGGCCCACAAGGGCACGATCTTCCTCGACGAGATCGGCGACATGAGCGCGCGCGCCCAGGCCAAGGTCCTTCGCGTTCTGCAGGAAGGCGAGGTCGAGCGGATCGGTTCGCAGAAGACGATCAAAGTCAACGTCCGAGTGATCGCCGCTACCAACAAGAATCTCGAGCAAGCCATCGCGTCCGGCGCTTTCCGGGAAGATCTCTTCTTCCGGCTTTCCGTGATCGACATCGAAGTCCCGCCGCTGCGAAATCGCGTGGAGGACATTCCGGCCATCGCCGCCCATTTCGTGGCGCGCTCCGCCGCCCAGCATGGAGTTCCGGTGAAGCGTATTTCCGCGGAGTTCGCCGCGGCCCTCAAGGGCCGCGAGTGGCGTGGCAACATCCGTGAACTCAAGAACGTCATCGATCGGCTGATGATTCTGGTCGACGACGACACCATGCGAGCCGATCACCTCGAAGCCGTGCCCCAGGCCAAAGCCGAGCCGGGGGTTGCCAGTGCGCCCGCCGCCTCCGCCGCTGATACCGGCGGCAGTCCCCTGCCTCAGGGCTCATTGCGCGAGTTCCAGGAAGGCTCGGAGCGCACCTTCATAGTGGCCAAGCTTCGTGAGCACGCGGGGAACATCTCGGCCACCGTCTCGCAAATGGCGAGGGAGTCCCAGACGGGGTCGTTGTCGATCATCAGCACGGGCACCTTGCGCGTCGGCATGACCG
>JANLWV010000120.1:0-2077 GCA_031364765.1 Vicinamibacteria bacterium | reverse complement strand
CAGTGACGTGTTTGATCAAGCCCACGGCTGCGATAGCCCTTCCCGTGATCCTCCTGGCCTCGCCGAAGGCTGGCCGAGTTCGTATCATGGCCGGTGGCGGCCTCGTGACCGCGCTCGTCCTCCTGCCTTTCGCTCTCGGGGGAACACTCGAGACCGCCATCGTTCACGTCGGACGGATCTTTTCGCAGGATCGGGTTTCAGGTGGTTACGCGAATCCCTGGTGGCTCGTCGGCCACGCCGCCTCCGTTCTGCGGGAAAAGGCGGAGTGGGCGGACCCCATCGACTACGTGCGTCGCGACTCCTTCACGCTGCCCTTGGGGCTCATCGGCTTTGTCGCCGCAGGTCTGGTCGCAGTGTGGGTCCTGTTTCACTCACGGCGGATCAGGAATCCTCGATCTGTTGTTTATGTGAGCGCTCTTCTGCTCTTCGTCTGGGGGATCCTGACTGTCGGCGTCCACGACAATCACAACCATCCGCTCTTCCTGCTTCTCGTTGCCACCGGCCTTGGCACGCCGTTTTTGCGAGGCTTCGCGGCGGTCGCGGCGACGTCCACGCTGCTCGGAAGCATCTGCCTGCACGGTCTCGGGCGCTTCTACGGGACGCAGTGGAGAAGTGTCCTGCCTTTCGCGGATTCCGTGGCCCGCATCCGCATGGCTCCTGGTTTTGATCTCACGCTGATTCTCGGCGTCGTCAATTGCGCCCTGCTCGCCATCGCTTTGCGTCGACTGAAGCAGACCCTTCGAGCCCTCGAAAGTTAGAGGCCCTCAATTCGAACGGCCGCGAAAAAGACCGCGGTCCGCCCCGGGATGGCTTGGGCGATGATTCCGAGGTCATCGTTCACCACGCACGCGATCTTCGGATAGCCGCCGGTCGTAGGGCAGTCGGAGAGCATCACAATGGGCCGCCCGTCCGGCGGAACCTGAATGCAGCCCGGCACCATGCCGTCCGAGACGATCTCGTTGGGTCCGGCATGCCCGAGCCGCGGGCCGGAAAGCCGCGCGCCCACGCGATCGGAGTCGAGGCCGACGGTCCACCGGGTGGAGAGAAACATTTCGATCGTCTGCTCGTCGAAATGGTGAGCCTGAGGACCCAGAATCACGCGCACCGTCTCCCGTCGCGGAGGCGGCGTCAACCGCTCGCGTCTCACCCAGTCAGAATCGAACGCTCCCACGGTGAGGCGATCGCCCGCTTCAAGCGGTCGCAGGAAGCCAGAGCCGAGATCGGCCGAAGCTGAACCTAGAACCCGCTCCGGCTCCAAGCCCGCGATGGCGATGTAGCCCCGAGCTCCATCCTCAAGGCCCGCGATGGTCAGCACGTTCGAGCCCCGAACTCGAACCGCGACGTTCAGGGGCATGGTCATCTGGCCGCTGTCGATATCGGCGCGTTCGAGCTCAGCGATGATCCGCGCGCCGGCGAGCGCGATGAATGTTGTCTTCTCAAAACAGAGCTTGAGGCCCGGCCCGCAGACCTCGACCACCGGAGCGTCGGGTGGATTTCCGACGCAGGCGTTTGCGAGGCGCGCAGCGATCGGGTCCGCGTAGCCGGTCAACGGAACCGCGACTCGTCTCAGCCCGGGGCGTCCCGCATCCTGAATGGTGGTCAGAATGCCAGGTTCGACAACCGCCACGCCGCTTCCCACGAGTTCCGTCCTCGGGGTGGGTGCTGGAGACTCGAGAGTCATCATCGGAGTAAAGCGCACGCGATCTCCCGGCACCAGCAAGGACGGACTGGCCTACAAAGGGCCCGCGCTGAGCGGAGTCGAAGCGTCGAAGAGCTGGAGAGATGTGCGGCCCAGGAGGTTCCAGCCTCCGGGCAGGGCCCTCGGATAGATCCCCGTCTGAACGCCGGCCACCGCGATCGCTCCCTTGGGGACACGGGTGCGTGGCGCCTTGCGCCTGGTGGTTCGAAGGCGCTCGTCCACAAAACCCATGTAGGCGAAGCCGGGAGAGAAACCGAGCATGAGGACGGAGTAATCGCGACTCGAATGAAGCTCCACCACGTCGTCTCTGGTGAGGCCGCAGGAATCGGCGATCTCTCCGAGGTCCTCGCCGTCGTAGAGGGCCGGGATCTCTACGAG
>JANLWV010000064.1:0-4066 GCA_031364765.1 Vicinamibacteria bacterium | reverse complement strand
ATCTACTCGCGACCCGACGTCGAGATCGTGCACAGCGGCTTTGGCCTGCAATCGGGGTCGTGGTCGTGGTCGCGAACACCACCCCCGTCATTGCAAGGAGCGCAGCGAACCACATCGACGAAGCAATCTCGCCGTTGCTCCCGCCCGCCCGTTCGGTCCACCTTGAGCTTGGAGTCTTCCGTCGTGACCTCGGATGCAGCGAGGCCGCGAGTCAAGCGGGCCGCACGCGAGCGGGGCCTCTCTCGCGAGTCGCCGCAATGCTTGACCGTCATTCGCGAAAGCGGAGGCCCTGACCCTTTGACAGCCTGGGCGCAGCCCTTGCCCGCTTCGCCGCAGCCGCAGAAAGAAAAGAGCGCAGTTTGCCTCGTGTTTCGCCTAAGGTTGGCTTGATGAGAGTGGCTGTGATCGGCGCCGGTATTGCGGGCTTGACCTGCGCATGGGAGCTTCACAAGGCGGGGGTCGACGTTCAGGTCTTCGAGCGCCACCAGAGCGTGGGGGGGCGCATGAACACCCGCACGAAGGACGGCCTGGCCTTTGACGTGGGCGCCAACTTCCTGATTCGCGCCTACCGGGGCGTGAACGCCCTGGCCGAGGAAATGGGGATCGAGCTGCGGACAGCCAGTCCCGTGGCCCACGTCGTCTATCGAGACGGTCGCCCCTGCTCCATGAACTTCACTTCGATACGGAATGTCTTTCGGATGGATGCCCTGGATCTGCGCAGCCGTTTTCGGTTCCTGGCCTTTGTGCTCAAGGTTCGAAGCGCTCACCCCGGCCTCGACTTCTTCGACCTCGGCCTCGCCCCCGACGCTTTGAATCGGGAAGATGCCTACGACTATGCCCGGCGCGAAGTGGGCCAGGAGTTCGCGGACTACATTGTCGATTCGTTCAACTCATGCATGATGTTTTCGCGCTCGGCCGAGACCAGCGTCGCGGCCTGCCTGTCCCTGTTCAGCATGATGACCGATCCAGCGTTTGACTTCAGCGTCCTTTACGCGGTGGGCGATATGCGGGCTATCCCCGAAGCCATGGCGGACAAGCTGGTCGTTCACCGCGGTTGCCCGGTCCTCGCCCTGGAGCCCGAGGACCGTGGTTGGCGCGTGGTCACCGCGGAATCCAGCGCGGCTTTCGATCAGGTGGTGCTGGCGGTCACGCCGAACGCCGCGCTTGGGATGCTCAAAGGCGGCCCCGAGCCCCACCGCGCTTTACTCGCGCAAACCCGCTACGCCGCCACCATCAACCTGTCCTTTCGCATCCCCAGGGAAACACTCCGACGTACTCACTGCTTTTACGTTCCCTACGTAGAGAACCCCATTGTCTCCGAGTTCACCAACGAGTCGCTGAAAAAGGACCACACAACCCATGAGGGCACGTCCCTGGTCAACGTCGGCCTGCACGAAGATGCTGCCCGGAAACTCATGAACGAGGAAGATGGGAGGGTTTTCGAGGTCGTCAGGGGCGAACTTCTCACCCTGAATGCGGACCTGCGGGCGGCGGCCGACCGGGTTCAGGCCTATGACCTGGAGCGTTGGCCCGAAGCCATCCCGAAATACGACTGCGGGCAGATCACGCGGGTGAAGGAGTTTCTACGCGGCGGGCAGGGTCAAAAGGGACTCTTTCTGTGCGGCGACTACATGAACGCGCCCTGGATCGAAGGGGCCAGCCGCAGCGGACAGAAAGCAGCTCGGCAGCTCATTCGCGACCTGGCTCAGCGCCCCAACAGCTGACCTTGCAGGGTGGCGGTGTCAGGGGTGTCGCGCGGGTTCCAGAAACGATCGCCGGTGAGCTCCATGTAGAGCTCCATCCCCGTGCCGATAGTGCCATTGACGCCCGGGTAGCCGCCCGCGGCATTGCACCAGTAGAAGTTTCGCCAGGGGGTTTTCGCCTTGAGACGGCCGAGGCCCATGTTCCCGGGGGTGAGATGCTGGCCGTAAGAATGCCCGCGAGGGGCCCAGCAGAAATCCTCGTTGGTACTGGGAGAGCCCGCCACGTGGAGGACGATGTGCTTGCGCAGGTTGGGAACGTGGTGTCGCTCCACGATGTCGATCAGCTTGTCCTCGACTTCCTTCTTCTGGCGGCGGTAGGCCCGGGGATCGCGGTCGCGTAGCTCGCGAAAGTAGTCGTAATTGGCGGTGGTCGCGAGCTCCAGGATCTGAGCGTCTGGGGGGCAGGTGCCCGGTTGGTCCGTATGCAGCGAGGGTGTGGCCATGAAGACCCAGGGGCGGCTCCAATCCTGGCGCATTTCCTGAGCCCAGGTTTCGTTCATGTCCCACTGCTCGAGGTGCCAGGTGTTATGCCGGCCAAAGCCGTGTTCCCTCAGGTCGACTCCACGCAGTCCGAGGTAGACGGTGAGTGCGGTCTGTGAGTATTCGTAGTTCAGGGGCTTGCGGTACGCGCGTGGAAACTTGTCCAGGCCGATGACCTGGGCCATTTTCTGAGGGTCGGCGTTACAGATGATGGTGGGTGCTTGAAAGACCTTGCCGTCGCGGGTTCGCACGGACTCGATGCGGTCGCCCGCCGCGACCATCGAGGTCGCCTCCTGCTCGTAGTAGATGTGACATCCCGGGTGGGCGGTGATGAACTCGACCAGACGCCCGATCAGGTGCTTGAAGTGCTTGCGAGGGTAGTAGGCCCCCCGGTTGTAGCCGGAAAAGAGACCGTTGTAGGCGAGGATCGAGAGGTCCTTGGGCGGGCACATGAAGTTGCCGGCGTTCGCGATCAGGACGGCCTGGGCCTCGCGACTGAGCGCGCATTCGTCGAACACCTCCTGCAGAGTCTTGTGCTGGTATCGCAGCAGGGTCAGGAAACGCCAGCCCATGGTGGGGATCTGCCACCAGCGGACCCTTTCGGGCAGTTGATGGACTTCCGCGGTCAGGCGGTCGAGGATGTTGGTGAACGCCCGCACGCGTGCGCCCTGGCCGGGGTAGGCGGCCTCGATGTTCTGGGCGAGCCGGTCGTAGCCACAGGGGATGGCCACCCGCTTGCCATCCGGCAAGATGACATGATCGTACCCATCCGGATCCAGCGATTCGAAGCCGATGTCTTCGTTCAGGTTCAGCTTTTGGAGGAACCGCCAGACCCGGTCGCCCTTTCCGCAGCCCCAGATGTAGTGAATCTGGGCGCAGAAGGAAAACTCCCCGTAAGTAAACGTGTGGACGTAGCCGCCGGGGAGGTCGTGGGCCTCCAGCATGCAGACGCGCTGGCCGCTCTCGGCAAGGAGGGCGGCCACGGTCAGGGCGGCCATCCCCGTGCCGATGATGACGGTGTCGTACCGGAGATTCGACTCGTAGAGCCGATCCTGACTCGCCTTCGCCTCACCCTTGAGGGCGCCGGTGCTGGGGGACTTGTTGCTGGCGCGGTGTTCAAGCATGGCGATGCTGCCCCGCATGTATTGGCGTGCCTACCATGAGTTTTCTCGTCTTCCTGTGCTCGAAGTCTACCGGCAGGCCGATTCGCCGGCACCGCGAGGCAGCGAGGGCTCCGTGGAACGGATGCCGAGCACGCCCGACCCCGGGGTCAACGTGAATGGGGTGGTTGTCGTGGTCTTGGTCGTAGTCGTGATCGCGAACGCCCCACCGTCATTGCGAGTCGCCTCACCGCCTCAACGCGGCTTCGCCTCGTAACCCTCACGATGGCGCACCGTCACGTCGCGCCGCGCGATTTCGACCTTGAGCCGACGATGCTCGATCTTCTTTGAAGGCGCGCCAGTGAAGCCGATCACGTACAGGGCCGCGATGTCGTCGACGATCCTCCTGAGCTGCGTGACGACATCGGGAGAGGTCCCGTCGATAACGAACCCCCCGGAATCTTCCGCGAGAGTCTCGAGCGTGCGCTGCGCCTCGCGGGCCAGGCCCTTATACGTCCCGCCTCCGGCGCCGAATGAGGCCAGACGTGAGGCATACGAGACTCCGTAACACGTGACCTCGGATTCCTGAAGGGCCCGCACCGCATCGAGGACGCTCCGCCGGCTGGTCGAATCCTCGCCGTCGGTGAAAAGGACCATCACCCTCCGGCCGCGCTGCTGCGAGACCAACGAGGCGCCGTCGATCACCGCGTCGAAGATCCGCGT
>JANLWV010000530.1:0-9914 GCA_031364765.1 Vicinamibacteria bacterium | reverse complement strand
AGAAGGCGCGCTTCATGTCCGCCCGCCTGGGCGAGACGTTCGAGGGCATTATCGCAAGCGTCACCCCGTTTGGCCTCTTCGTTCAACTCGCCGACATTTTTGTCGAGGGTCTTGTGCACATCACCACGATGGCCGACGATTACTACATGTTCCGGGACACCGATCACGCGCTCCGCGGCGAGCGAACGAAGCGGACGTACAAGCTCGGGGATCGGGTCGAGGTTCGGCTCATCAAGGTGGACATGGATCGCCGGCAGATCAACCTTGCCCTGACCGATGTTCTGAAGCGGATGGAGAAGCCGGAGGTTGCCCAGAAGGTGAGGACGGCGAGACGCACGCCGAGAACGCCGCAAGGCCCCGAGCGTCCACCCGCCCGGAAATCCACCAGGTTGCGTTCGAGGCGTTCCAGGTCGTAGCCCGTCTACGGCTGAAGGCTCCTCAACCGTTCTCGAATGTCGCTTCGTTCGGCTCGCCCCTCAAAACGCAGGCCGGTGACGAGCCGGGCCGAACCTTCCGTTGCGGCGGGCGCATCGAACCGGACGTCCTCGACCAGGAGATCGAAGGCGATGGCGCCCCGAAGCAGCGCACGTGGTCCCAGAATCACATGAGTCTTGATGACGCAGGCAAGCCCCGCGCCGTAGATGGCCAGAGTTGAGGAAGAGCGCAGGCGGAGGTTTTCCGCGGACTGGCTGTCTTCTCCCATCGCGACCCGCAGCCGGGAACTTGAAAGAACCGCGATCTCGTCGCGCGCGAGCATCATTACGTGAGGTCGCAACCAGGCATCGACGGTGATGAGAAGAAGGGCGTGATCGCCTCCCTCGGCGCCTATCCAGGCTGCGATTCGATCGGGAAAGACCGTCCTCGGAGTCGTCGTCATGGAATCCATTCTCTCCGTTCACTTCGTAGAATGCTCGATACTCCATGCTCAAAACCTGCCCGAAGTTTCTCTCGCCCAAGACCCTTCTCATGGTGTTCGCCCTGGGGCCATTCACCCGGGGCGCTCTCGCCCAGGAGACTGCCCCCCCACCGCCAGCACCCGGCAAGCCGGGCGCTTCCCATCCCCTGGAACTTCTGCCCGCCATTGGCCGCATCGGTGCGGAAGTGGGCGCTCATTTCGGCTGGTCTCAAAATCCGTACTCCCTCGGCTCGGGTTTGCAGGGCGCGGGCTTCATCAACCTACCCCTCAAGAAGCTCGGCGGCGGGGTTTTGTCCTATGAAATCTCCATCCGTTTCGCGCGGAGCACGAGCGATCCGGTCACCATCACGAATCCGATCGCTTTCCTCGCGAACGTCGCCGCGACGGGCCGTGGGGACACCGGTCCTTTTCCTTACCGGCGCGTCGTGCGTTCGGTGGGTTCGATCTTTTTGGTCGAGCCCGTGGGGTTCAAGTACGCGATTCATTCCTTCGGCCGATTCCGCCCCTATCTTGTGGCCGGGGTCGGAGCGGGTGTCGTTATCACCAGGGAAGTCCCCGAGCTCGCCGGCCTGGTGGCCCAGTCGACCGAACTCGACGCGCTCGGTCGACCCACCGGTTTAGGCAACATCGAAGTGGCGGGTCACGTGGGTGCGGGCTTCGAGTATCGACTCAGCCCGGGTTTCTCGCTTCAGGCGGACTATCGATTCACCCGGCTCTCGGGCCGCAACTCTTCGATGCAGATCGCGAGCGGCGGCATAGGGATTCACTTCTGATGTCCGCTCACCCGCACAAAGATCCAGCGCGGCGAGACTTGCTCTCTGGTGGCGCCGCTCTGCTGAGCGCCGCCATGGCTCTCACAAGTTCGCCGGTCGAGGTTCAGGCGAAGGACTATGCGTCCAGAAGCGAGGCCCTTGATGAAATCGATCGTCTCGCCTCCCTTTGCGACATGCGCCTCGGGACGGTGCGAAGGTCGAGGGCCAGCGCCGGCGTTCTGGTTTCGCGTTTTCTAACCGCGCTGGCGAAGCACCGAGCCACCCGCGATGACGTCCGCCGGCGGTTCGGGCTGCCCAAAGGAGCCGACCTCGGGTCGCAGCTCGGCCGCGTCGACGACGATCTCCCCGGCCTGCGTCAGTCGCTCGACGACTTGATGATTGCCTACGCCGAGAGCCTGCCCGTCTTTGGCGATTCGAACGTGGTCTCGCGCCTGGCCGTGGACATGGTCGAAGTCTCGAAGCTAAAAACCGTGATCGACCTGTGGGTCGAGGCAGAGGTGGGGTGAATCCCCGTCGCGAGTTTTTTCGACGCGCCGCCCGCAACGCGGGCGCTTCGGCGTTCGTCTTCAGTTTCCTCGAAGGCCGGGGAGAAGCCCTGCCGAAGAACGAGGAGACGGACATCGCGATCCTGAACGCGGCGCTTGGCCTCGAACACGAGGCGATCGGCCTCTACGGCGACGCGCTGTTGAGGAATCTCGTGCCCGCGGGACTGCGTGACTACGCGGTCGAATTCAAGGGCGCGCACGAGGGCCATCGCGACACCCAGATCGAGATACTGCGCGAGCGCGGGTTCACCGCCGTCGAACCGCACAAGGTGGATCCGATCCGAGAGGTGAGCGCGGGTGACCCGGTTCTCCGCCGGCTACTGTCCATAGAGGCCGCCGCCGAATCAGTGTATCTGCGGCTCATCGGCCAGATCCGCACCAACGACTACCTGCTCTCCGCGGGCTTCATCGTCGTCGATGAGGCCAGGCACCAAACCGTCTGGCGCCGCGCGTTGGGGTTGTCGATTTACTGACGGCCCCCTTCGCCAAGGCCCGCCGGTTTGGCCCCCGCGGCTCGGCTCCCCTCCGCCTTCCCGTGAACCGCTTCCACCGTGGAGAATGAGTCTCCCCGTCATGCCGATTTACGAGTTCTACTGTTCCTCCTGCCACACCGTGTTCAATTTCCTTTCGAAGCGGATCAACACCGAGGCGACTCCGGCCTGTCCCCGCTGCGGGAAAGGAACGTCGCGCAAGCCTTCGACGTTCGCCATGTCGCGCAATCGGCCGGAGCCCAAGGCGGGGGAGGGTGCGGTGGGCGGCGGCGGCGACATGATGGATCCTTTCGCCAATATGGATGAGACGCAACTCGAGTCGGCGATGGAGTCGCTCGCGTCCGAGGCGGATGGCATCGACGAGAACGATCCGCGGCAGGCGGCGAATGTCATGCGCAAGCTCTTTGACGCCACGGGCATGCCGCTGGGCGGGGGAATGCAGGAGGCGCTCAAACGGATGGAGTCGGGTGAGGATCCCGAGAAGATCGAGGAGGACATGGGCGACCTGCTCGAAAAGGATCCGTTTGCGGGCGAAACCACGAAGAAGACCACGGAGAGGCGTATTCCGAGGCGTCCGGCCGCCCACGATCCTCAGCTCTACGAGATGTGAGAGCGCTTCTCCTCGCCGTTTGGGTGGCGGCGTTCGCTTCGGCGATGGTTACCGCCAAAAGCGGTGAGGCCGCCGAGCTTTCAGGCCGCGTGACCCTGATCCTCCCCCCGAAGGTGCAGATCGATCCGGGCGGTTCCGTGGTGTGGATTCCCGGCCTGGCCGTGGAAGCAACCGCGATGTCCGCACCGTCGGTCACATCGAAAGGCAAGCGTTTCGACCCTCGGATCCTGGCCGTGCCGAGCGGAACCAGAGTGAAATTTCCGAACCTGGACTCGATCTATCACAACGCCTTTAGCCTGAGCCCCGGGAACACCTTCGACATGGGCCTCTATCGGAAGGGCGCTTCGCGCGACGTGGTTCTGAAGAGCCCGGGCATCGTGAGGATCTACTGCAACATCCATCCCGACATGGCCGCGTCCGTGGTTGTGGTTGCGGGCAACGCGTTCTCGGTCGTGAAGACGGATGGGTCGTACCACATTGCCGGGATTCCTGCCGGACGATACGACGTCCACCTCTGGAACGACGTGGCCGGAGAACAAGTGGTGCCGCTGGTCTTCGAGGCGGGTCGGACCACCGATTGGAGCCCCGCGCTCGACGCCACGAAGTACCAGCGGGTGGCGCACGCCAACAAATACGGCAAGGCCTACCCGAAAGCGAAGAACGATGCCGACCGGTATTGACTCCGGACCCACCCGGGTTGACCGCCGAGCGTCGCCCGGGTCGGTGCCCGTCCTTCGGGCCATTGCCGACGACGTACCGCGAGGATTCGCCCTGCGCACGCGGCTCTTTCTCGGGTTCGTCCTCCTTCTTGTGTTCACGGTTGGAACGGCGATCGCTTTCCTGACCCAAAGGGCGCAGAGCGTCGCCGATCAGAAGATTCGTGAGGACCTGAACGCTGTGCCCGCGATTTTCGAGGGCTACCGTTCGTCCCAGGCGGGCGCGCGTGAACGCGCGGTGAGGTCGCTCGCCGAAGAGACGGGGACGAAGGCCCTGATGGCGGAGGTGCGGGACCATCCCGAAACGTTTCATGACTCGGCCCGGGATTTCGCCAGGGCCCTGGGCGCCCGGACGGTTTACCTGTTCGACTCGAGCGGTTCTCTTCTCGCCCGCAGCGACCGTCAGGCAGGCGAGGAAACGGGCCGCGATTTTTCTGGAATCAGCTGGGTGGACATTCCCCGCGAGACAAAGACAGAAAGCTCCGCCTTCATCCTCGAGGTGTCGCGCAGCAAAGCGCTCTCGATCGTCGCGTCGGCGCCGGTGACCCAGGGGAGGGACGCCGAGCAGCGGCTGAACGGCGTGATCGCGGCCGCCTTCGAAGTCTCGTCAGAACGCGCCAGGGAACTGGCGCTACTGACCGCCGGCGAAGTCGCGTTCGTCGGCAATGTAGCTCCGCGGGGTGCGCTGCGTCAGTTTGAATCGTTGTCGTCGACGCCCAAGTTCTCGGGCTCCATGCCCGACCCGATGCGTCAGGCCATAGGCCATGTCTTCGAGCAGGAAGCCCAGGCGCAGCCGATTGAGTTTCAGATCGGAACCGAGGTCTTCATCGCCACCGCTTTGCCCATCAGGTCCGGGCACAACGAAGTCATCGGCGCCCTCGTGGTGGGAAGGTCCAAGGATGTGGAGATGGCGCCCTTCAAGGAGATCAGGCGTAGTCTTTTGGTGGTGGGGGCGATCGCGTTGCTTCTGTCGCTGCCCCTTTCTTTCGTCATGGCCCAGGGCCTGGCCGGCCCCATGGAGAAGCTCGCGGAGGGCGCCCGGAAGATCGCCCGGGGCGACCTCGAGGTTTCCCTTCCTTCTGCCGATGGTGAAGTGGGGGCCCTGGCCCGCGCGTTCGCGGGCATGGTGGGCGAGCTGAAGGAGAAGGCTCAGCTTGAAGCCTTCGTGGCCAACCTGCAACGAAGGCCGGGTGACATCACCTTCCGGGGGGGTATGCCTCTCAGCCGAAGCTCCGGAGAGAGCGGTGACGTGGGGCATCTGTTTGCTTCCCGCTACGAGATTCTCTCGGAACTCGGCAAGGGCGGCATGGGCGTGGTCTTCCGCGCCCGCGACCGTGAGCTCGACGAGGAGGTGGCCCTCAAGATCCTCAAGGGTGTGGGCGAGGGCCGGACCGCGCAGGTGGACCGCCTGCGTCAGGAAATCAAGCTCGCCCGCGTCATCACGCATCCGAACGTGGTCCGCGCTTTCGACTTTGGGGAAAGCGGAGGTTCGCATTTCCTCACCATGGAGTATGTGGCCGGCACCACCCTGCGCGAAGTCATCGACGCTCGGGGCGGACTACATCTCACCCCCGCGCTGCAGATCGCGAAACAGGTGTGTCGAGGCCTCGCCGCCGTTCACAAGGCGGGGATCATCCACGGCGATCTCAAGCCCCAGAACGTGATGGTCATGGGCAGCGGCGTCGCAAAGCTCATGGACTTCGGAGTGGCGCGGATAAGGTCGGACCAGGACCACGGTGGCGTCACGGTTGTCGGCACCCCGCTTTATATGAGTCCCGAGCAGGCGAAAGGCGCCGACCTGGATGAGCGCAGCGACATCTATTCGGCCGGAGTGATGATGTACGAGATGTTCACCGGTTTGTGTCCGTTCCGGGCCAAGAACGTTACCGAGATACTGCAGATGCAACTGAACGACGCTCCCGCGGATCCGCGGACCCTGCGGCCGGAGATCCCGGCCGCCCTCGCCGAGATCATTCTGGCCTGCCTGTCGAAGCACCGGGCGCAACGCCCGGCGAGTGCTATGGATCTGGATCGCTGGCTCATGAGGGTGCGCGTCTAGAATCGCGGCCATGCGGATCTCGCTGGCCCTTCTCGCTCTGCTCTTCAGCGGGCGGGTTGTGGCTCAGGAGAAGGACAAAGTCGAGACGCCGCCACCCGTCGCGGTACAACCCGAAGAGTTCCATTTCGGCGGAGAGATCAAAGCGGGCTATCGGTGGTCTGAGGCCCTGGAGTCGCCGATTTTCACTCCGGCGTTTCAGGTGCGAGGCCTCATGCGCACGCCCGACTCGGGAAGTTCCTTCGAGATTCAGCACCTGGCCGTATCGGGCGAGGGTGAGGTGACGTCGGGCGTCTTCGCGAAATTCGAAGTCCGCTTCCTCGACCTCTACAACCGAAACCCCATCTCCACCGACGACAAGGTCTTTGTGCGTCAGGCCTTCGTTAGATTCGGCGAGAAGCCCGAGGTCTTGAGCGACGAACCCGGCTCGAAGTTCTATGCCCTCTTCGGCATGGCGCCCCGGTTCAGCAAGCAGACCACGCGCCATCTTGAAACCTATGGCCTGTGGGGGACCGCGGTCGGACGCTTCGAGCAACCGCAGCTGGAAATCGGCGCGTCGCTCGGACCCCACTTCTACGCGCGTGCGATGGTTGGATCCGGGAATCCGCTCTTCCTGCGCGATACGAATGTCCTCGCGGGCGACAACCTGTCGGACGCTCCGTCAAACCCCAAGGCCACCTATGAACTGGGATTCCCCATCCTCTCCGACGCAAACGTGGGCGAGCTCAACGTCAAAGGGCATGCCGAAACCGGCTTCGGTCTTGGAGGTCGATGGGGCGGGAGCGAGAGTTCAAGGCTCGATGTCCTGGCCTGGTACTTTGGACGTCGTCTCGCCGACTCCGCCCGCTTCCGGGGTACCGACTACCTGGGCGAGTTGTCCGTATTGCGAGGGGCCGGTTTTCCCATTCCCACGACCGGCGACAAAAGGCACGAGTGGGGGGTGAACGTTCAAGGCAAAACCAGGGGCTTGCGACTCTTCGGGCAATGGGTGGATCAGGACCTCGCGGGCGCCGGTCGTTACGGGGTCGAGGCCGAGGTGGCGTATATCTTTCGACTGTCCGGCCTGTTCCTCGTTGGCGAGTCGCCTTTCGGAAACTGGATTCAGCCCACGTTCCGATTCTCATGGACCCACAACCAATTCACCATACCCGTGGCCTATCCCCGCCTCTCCGTCGGCTGGCCTTGGAAGAAATACGACTTCGGCTTGCGCGTCGGCCTGGTCCGCAACGTCGATCTGACTGCCGAATACGCCTTCCATCAGGTTTTTCGCACCGCCGCCCTGCCGAACCTCCCGATGAAAGAGTTCGTGATGACGCTGCGGACGGCCTTCTAGAAGGACACTAGTGTGCCGCCTCGTAAGTCCGCGCAACATGCGAGGGTCGAGGCGCCCGGAGCGCAAGGCGCCGTGGAGCCGCTAATATCGGGAATATTCGGGCGACGAGCAACGCCGCGATCCGGGATGCATCGGCCCTCCCATGTTTCGCGAACTTACGAGGCAGCACACTTAGCGGCCAGCGGCCGCCGGTCGTCGCATCCAGGCCTCAACTTCCTCGACGGTGCGCGGCACGCTCGCCGAGAGTCGCTTCAGGCCCGCGTCGGTCAGGAGGAAGGAATCTTCAATGCGAACCCCGATGTTCTTGTACTTCTCAACCGCGGGTTTGATCTTCTCCTTGAACGCCTGATTCTCCGGCGTGTTCGGAAGGCCATCCAGAGCCTGCGGCCGGATATAGAGGCCCGGCTCGACCACGAAAGCCATCCCCGCCGCGAGGGGCCGGTCGTAGTCGCCGACGTCGTGAACGTCCATTCCGATCCAGTGGCAGATGCCGTGGGTGTACCAGGTGCGGAACTGCTCGCCCTTCACATCGGTGATGAGGCCGAGCTTGAGCAGGCCGGTCTTGATGACCTCTTCCGACGCGCGCTCCACGTCCGCCGTCTTGTTAGAGACCTTGGCCGCCGCCATCCCGGCTTCCTGAGCGGCGAAGACCAGTTGGTAGATCTCCTTCTGCGCGTGGGAGAACGTGCCGCTCACCGGCGTCGTGCGGGTGATGTCTCCGGTCAGTCCCTGGAAACTTGCGGCCGCGTCCACCAGGAGCAGATCGCCCGGCTCCATCCTCCGGCTCGATTCTCCGTAGTGGAGGATCGTTGAATTCGGACCGCTGCCGACGATGGACGGGTAACCCCAGCTCATGGCCCCGTTCGCGAGATAGACCTGCTCGATCGCCGCCTCGACCTCGTACTCGAACTTCCCGGGCGTCGTGACTTTCATCCCCGCTTTGTGGGCGTCGCTGGAAATCTGAACGCTCTTCTCGAGCACCTTCTGCTCGTACGAAGTCTTGATCTGGCGCAGGCCCTCGACGATCGGAAGCGCGTCGGTCAGAGAAACCCCGAAGAATCGTTCCCGGAATCGGGTCGCCCAGGCGTAGACCTCCGGAAGGGGTTGGGACGGAGCCGGTCGCGGGCCGAGGAGGAGAGCCAGTTTCCCCCGGCCGGCCTTGACCTCGGAGTGAAAGCTGTTCCATTCGGTCGTGGTCTCGCTGCGGCGCAGGCCGAAGTTGCGCGCGTTGAACATCGTGGTGATGAAGGGCTCGAACTGCGGCAGCAGGTAGACGGTCTCGATGCCGGTCTGCGCCGTGACTTCCTCCTTGGTGAGAGTGTGGCCGTTCCAGTGTTCGCGCCGCGCGTTGGGCTCGCGCACGAAGATGACTTCCTTCTTGGTCAATGCGCCCGGCGTGAGAACGAGGATGGTCTCTTCCTGCGCCAGGCCGGTCAGGTAAAGCAGATTTGAGTCCTGCCGGTATTCGTAGTTCACGTCGGTCGAATACACCTTCGCCGGCGCGCTCCACGCGATCATCACCGTGCCGGCATCGAGCGACTGCATGAGTCGGGCGCGCCTCGCCTTGAGATCGTCCTGGTACTCACCCGCGAAGAGCGAACTCGAAATCGTCACGAGCACTAGCGGCAAGACCAGCCGATGTGCCCGTGAACCAAACCCTCGACCGATCATGTGTTTCTCCTCATTCTTGCCAAACGTCATCCCGGCGGCAGCGGCGCCGAGGGCAAACGCGTTTCGGTGCTTTGTAGTCATAATCCTTGCCTTCATCCTACCTGCCAAGGTCGCCCGTCTCCTGCGACCGGTGCTCGGCGAACCGTTTGTTCCGCGCGCGATGCCACAAGACGCCGATAGAATCACCGGACTTTCGCTCGAAGTTCCCCTTTAGAGGAGATTCAACCCCGATGCTCGCCAGTTTCGCCCTCGCGCTCGCCTTGAATGCGCCGCGTGTTCTCGACCCCAACACCGCCTATGACCCGAAGATCCCCACGATCAAACAGGTTCTGGGATACGACCACGGGGACGAGATCACTTCGCCCGATAACGTGGCGACCTACTTGAAAGCCCTGGCCGCGGCGGCGCCAGAGCGAAGCCGGCTGGTCGAGTACGCGCGCTCCTGGGAGGGCCGGCCGCTGTGGATTTTCGTGGTGGGTTCAGCGGACCGCATTTCCAGGCTCGACAGCGTCAAGGGGGGACTCAAGAAGCTCGCCGACCCGCGCGCCACGACACCCGCCGAACGAGACGAGCTGATCAGAACGCTTCCGGTTTCGGTGTGGCTTCTGCATGGCGTTCACGGCAATGAAATCTCGTCTTCCGATGCGTCGCTGGCCGAGGCGTATCACCTCCTGGCGGCCAGGAACGACGCCGGCGTCGAAATGATTCTCGCCCACGCTCTGGTGATCATCGATCCCATGGAGAACCCCGATGGCCGCGCGCGTTTTTTGTTCCAGAACCTCCTGGGCCGCGCCGCGACACCC
>JANLWV010000519.1:0-14766 GCA_031364765.1 Vicinamibacteria bacterium | reverse complement strand
TCGGAACCTGTGGGCTTCGACACGGGGATCCTACGGAAAGGGCGAGGGGCGCCATCCGGCGCATGTGACGCTATGGGGTCTGTCACAGTCCAGGCCCGAGGACCGGGCTCCGAGCTACCTCGCGGCCAGCGGCTGGCTTTGTGGATTGCAGACGGCTTCTTCCATCGGCTCGGTCCCGACAAGGAAGCTCTCCAGGAAGACTTTCCCGCAGGCCCGGTTGGCTCGCTTGCCGGTGACCTTGTCAATGTTCACGAAGACGACCCCCTCCTCGGGGGGCAGGAACTGTCGATTCCCAAGGCCCGCGACCGCGGACTTCATGAACTCCGTCCAGATGGGAAGTGCTGCGCGGGAGCCCGCGAGGGTCACGGGGGAGTTGTCGTCGTAGCCCACCCAGACGATGGCGACGAGGTCCGGAGTGAAGCCCGCGAACCAGGCGTCCCGGGTGTCGTTGGTGGTGCCGCTCTTTCCCGCGGCCTCGGCCAAAAATCCCATGGACCTGGCGGCTGCCCCCGTGCCTTCGTTCATGACGCTCTCCATCATGCGCGTGACCAGATAGGTGGTCTCCTGCCGGACCACCCGACTGGGCGACACGTTTCCCCGGAGCTCGAACGCCGTGCCGTCTTCGGTGGTGGCCCGATAGAGCGAGAAGGGCTCGCGTCTAAACCCTCCGGAGGCCAGAATTCCGTAGGCGGTGGCCATTTCGAGCGGGCTCACCTCAAAGGATCCAAGCGCCACCGAGGGCACGGCCTGGACCGATCGTGAAATCTTCATCCGGTCGCGCCACAGATCGGCGATTCTCGCGTACCCGATCATCTCGGCCACCTTGAGGGTCGCCACGTTGAGACTCTTCGCCAGCGCCCTGCGCAGGGTCACCGGCCCGAAATACTGGTCCTCAAAATTCTGCGGGATGTACTCCTTGTTCTCGTAGAAGAAAACATAGGGCGAGTCATCCACCACCGTGGCCGGCGTGATGGGAGGCAGGGCCGGATCGTCGAGGGTGGCTTCAAACGCGGCGAGATACACGAACGGCTTGAACGTGGACCCCGGCTGACGCTGGGCCTGGACAGCCCGGTTGAACTGACTCTGGGTGTACGACCGTCCACCCACGAGAGCCAGAATCCCGCCGGTCTTCACGTCGAGACAGATGAGAGCGCCCTGCAGCTTCATCCCGTCCTTGCGCTTGAGCCGCGTATCGAGATCGGTGAGGCCCTTCTCCAGACTCTCTTGGGCTACGCGCTGCAGCCGGAGATCGAGAGTGCTCTCGACCTTGAGGTTGTGGAAACCGTTCTCGCCGAACCGCGCCTTGAGGTCCCGGCGGACCAGATCCACGAAGTAGGGAGCATCGAGCCCCGGGCTCGATGTGGACCGCACCTCAATGGGAGCGGCGGAGAGTTGGGCGAGGTCCTCGCTCGAAATGAACCTCTCCGTCGCCATGGCCCGCAGGACCGCATTGCGACGGGCCATCGCTCGCTCGGGGTGGCGCATGGGGTTATAGGGATTCGGCGACTGGATCATTCCGGCGAGAAGCGCTGATTCATTCACGGACAGGTTCGCTATGTCCTTCTGGAAATAGACCCGGGCGGCCTCCCCGACCCCATTGATGTTGAACGAGCCCACCTGGCCGAGATAGATCTCATTCACGTACAGTTCGAAGATCTCCCGCTTTGAAGCGCGGCGCTCCAGCACGAACGAAAGCACAGCTTCCTGGATCTTGCGTTTCGGCGTCCGGTCCGGGGTCAGGAAAAAGTTCTTGACGAACTGCTGCGTCAAAGTGCTGCCGCCCTGCAGGTTTCCCCCCGGTTTCAGATTTCGCAGCGCGGCGCCCACGATGCGGAACGGGTCGAAGCCGGGATGCTGGAAAAAGCGCCGGTCTTCGATGGCGAGAACGGCTTCGACCAGATGCCGGGGCAGCTCGTCGTACTTCACGAACCGCCTCTTTTCCCGCTCTTCGCCCTCGAACAGGTAGGAGATCAGCGCCGGTTCGAGGGTCAGGACCTTCAGGTCCTTCCCGGTTTTCACGGTCTTGATCGACTTGACGATGTCCCCCGCGGTCTTGGTTCGATCGAAGCCGAGTATTACCGCCTCGTTCGCCTCGGAGACGGGCGTCTCGCCTTTCAACGGTGCTATGGCGACGCCCCGTGGCCTCAGGGTGATGGTTCCCGCGGCGAGAGAGAACTCCCCGGGGAGAGGCTCCGGATTCTGGCTGTCCTGGTAGGAGAGAGCGTTCAGGATCGAGACGAAGCCTTCGGCGTCCATGTGGTCGCCGGTGCGAATCGAAACCGGTCTCGAGTACACCCGCGTCGGCACCCGGTTCCGGGCCTCCTGGAGGCGCGCATCGACCAGGGCGCTGCTCCTTACGAAAACCCACAAAAAGAAGCCAAACAGCGCCACCAGCGGCAGGCTCAGAAGGGTGAGGAGCAGGACCGCAATCTTCAATCGGCGGTTCGAGTAGACTCCCCTTCTCGGATCCCCCTTGGATGTGCTCAAGGCCGCGAGTATAGCGACCCTGCGAGACGAGGCGCTTGCGCCTCCGTTGACCGTTCTCGGTCGCATGTCCAATCAGTCGGGCGGGTTCGTCGTGACGTGACCGAACCCAACAATTCAAGAAACTCCTTACTGAGGAAAAAACCCTTTGATCTCTCTTCGCCGATTTTTGGCCCTTTCTACCCTCGCGGTCGTCGCCTCGAACGCCTCCGCCCAAACCGGTCCGATGCTGACTCCGAGTGCTTTTATTGAAGCCCCCGGGCACTTGGGCCTCGACGTCTTCGGCACGACCATCGGCAAGGAGCCGAACTACATCTCGTTCGTCGAGAAGGGCACCATTTCTCCGCGAACCCGCGTCGATGCTCCGGTGATCCGGCTGTACTACGTTCCCTCGGCGCGGGCGGAATTCACCGCCGAATTCAACGTCCAGGCCTTCGCCATCAAGGACCCCCGCTACAAGGAGACCATCTCCGACTTCGGCGATGCCACACTTCGAGCGAAGCTGGGTCTCGCCAAGGGCGAGACCAGGGTTTCTCCCGCCGTCGCCCTCCAATTCGAGGTCAGCCTGCCCAACACCAGCTTCGGAAACGGTCTTGGCCCCAACACCATACGCCTCGCCTCTTCCCTGCTGCTCGGCTACAAGACCGAGAAAATAACCCTGGGCGGCAACGTCGGAATCGCGATTCAGGACGAGCCCCTGCGCGCGCACGAGCAGAGGGACTTCATCTCTCTGTCGGGATCCATCGCCTACAAGGTCAGCGAGACCTTCGATGCATTTGTCGATTCCGGCGGATACTTTGGAGACGGTGTTCCAGGCGCGATCTCGAAACGCGAGATTCGCGCCGGCGTGCAGAATCACCGAACGCTGTTCGGCAAGCAAACGGCCCTCTTCGTCGCCGGTCGTCGCGGACTTGTCGATTTCCAGGGCAAGTGGGGCGTGGTGGTCGGCCTCACCACCACGCTACGTCCGGGCGTCGCGCCGTAGGCGCCGCGCGGCTCCGCTTCAAGCGACGGTGTGCACCTTGAGCAGGTTGGTGGCCCCCGCGGTGTGGCTCTGACCGGCCAGGATCACAATTCGGTCCCCTGACTTCAGATGACCGGCGGTACGCAGCGCCTGTTCGCCGGCCAGGTGCAGGCTGTCCGCATCGCTTACCGGTGGAAGCAGGATGGGGATCACGCCCCAGTGGAGGGCCAGTCGGCGGTGAACCTTCTCTGAGGGCGTGACTCCGGCAATCCGGGCCCGCGGCCGGAAGCCCGAAACGTGGCGCGCGGTCGAGCCGGTTTCGGTAAACGCCATGATCCAGGGTGCTTGAAGTTCGAGCGCCACCAGGGACGCCACGCGGGCGAGGGCCCGTGCCACCGCCGATACCGAGGATCCGGCGAGCCGTACCGGGCTCTGGAACTCGTCGTTCTCCTCGGTGTAGTCGGCGATCCGCGCCATGGTCTCCACGGACTCGACCGGGAAGTGACCGGACGCCGTCTCGGCCGAGAGCATCACCGCGTCGGTCCCGTCGAGGATGGCGTTCGCCACGTCCGAAGCCTCGGCGCGGGTGGGCCGCGCCCGATCGATCATGCTTTCGAGCATTTGCGTCGCGGTGATGACCGGCTTTCCCGCGGCGTTCGCCATGGCGATGATTCGCTTCTGAAGGGTAGGGACTTCCTCGGTTGAGAGTTCGACGCCCAAGTCGCCCCGCGCCACCATCACGCCGTCGGCTTCCTCCAGAATGCTGGCCAGATTGTTGATGGCTTCACGTTTCTCAATCTTGGCGATGAGGGGAGCATCACCACCGAGGCTCCTGATCAGCTCCTTCGCCTCCCGCAGGTCCTCGGCGCGCCGCACGAAGGAGAGGGCCACAAAGTCGACGCCCAGCGAAAGCCCAAACGCGAGGTCGGCCCTGTCCTTTTCGGTCAGGGCGGGGATGGATAAAGAGACGCTGGGCAGATTCATCCCCTTGTTCGACTTCAGCAGACCGCCGTGGATCACTTCGCAGTTGACGCCGTGGGCCGTTGTCCCGAGCACCCGAAGTTCGAGGTTGCCGTCGTCGAGAAGAATCGTGTCCCCCGACTTGACGTCCCCCGGCAGGGGCTCGTAGGTCGTGCCGATTCGTTCGGGCGTTCCGATCACGGTTTCGTCAGTGGTGATGACGAGGGACCGCCCGGTCTCGAGCGCGATTCCGTCGGCGGCCGCCACTTTGGTGGTTCGGATTTTCGGGCCGGAAAGATCCTGGAGGATGGCCACCGCTTCGCCGCGCTTCTTCGCCACGGAGCGAATCAGGGTGACGGCTCGCGAATGATCCTCGTGAGAGCCGTGAGAAAAGTTGAGTCTGAAGACGGTGGCTCCCGCAGCGACCAGCTGGTCGAGAACGACTTCGGTGGATGAGGCAGGGCCGATGGTGGCCACGATCTTGGTTCGTCGCATTTGGTTTCTCGGGGCAAGTATCCCATCACTACTTTGAGGGGGATGTGACCCTGCCTCATAGACTGGGCCGCTTGACCGCCACTCTTTTCGCCCTGGCCCTGGTGGCGGTGTTCCTCGGGTTCCGTTCCTTCCTAAGGGCCGGCAGGCGAAGCACGCGCCCGATCTTTCTGCAGAACGGGATCTTTTCGGGTCGGCTGACCGAGGGCCTCCTCCACGCTCTCATCTCCGACCGTGGGTATGTACGCACCGATACGCGCATCGCGGCGGTTTCTGGCCCAGCCATCATTCTCGATCGGCAGGGCGCCTGCGGACGACTGGTCCTCTACCCGGCCCTCGCCCTTGGCCGCGAGAACGACCTCCCCGGTCTCCGGACGTTCGCCGCCCGCCACGAATCTGATCGGTCCACGACCATCGTGGTGGTCGGCGGCGGCGAAGTCTTTGGCCGGAGCGCCTTCGAGGCCACGGCGCCCGTTCGAACTCTTCACATTGACGATGCGGGACAGGTGCGAGAGGCCCGGGGGGGGTTCCGCTCGTCGGCCCCGAGGCTGGTGATCGAAAGCGCTCTCGACCGCCTGGCCGCCGATTTGCGTGACGGGGCCTTTCCTTCTCTCGACCTCGAGACGGCGCGGAGCCTAGTTTCCTCAGACTCGGAGGGCGACCCGAAGCCAAACCCCGCATTCCGAGGTGTGGTCACGTCGGCCCTCACCCTCGCCATCGTTCTGTGTTTTGCGGTCGAGGTCGCCATCAGTCGCGACTCACTCCGCGGCGCCGGCGCCGCGCTCTCCGTCGTTTATCGCATGGGCGGCATCCATCAGCCGGCGATTCTCGGCGGGGAGTGGCAGCGCCTCATCGCGGCGCCCTTCCTCCACTTCGGCCTCCTTCACCTGGTCGTGAATGGCTGGGCTCAATGGTCTCTCGGCGCGCCGATCGAGTTTCTGATCGGCCCCTGGCGTTTTCTCGCTCTCTGGGTGGGCAGCGCTCTCGGCGCGTCGCTGACGTCAGTGGCGTTCCATCAGTCGAGCGTGTCGGCCGGGGCGTCGGGCGCGATCTTCGGTTTGCTGGGCGCCTTCGCGACCTTCGTTTTCCTCCGCAAGGACGTCCTTCCTCAGCCCGTGCCACGCCCGATGCGAAACGGCGTCCTCGCGACCCTCCTGTTGAATCTGATGATCTCGTTCATCCCCAGCATCGACATGGCCGCCCACGCGGGTGGGTTTCTGACCGGAGCGGTGATGGCCCTGGGTCTGGTGCGACGCGGCCGGTCAACTCCTTTTGCTCCCGCTCGGGCTGGTCGGCTCCGCCTCGCGGTGTCGGTTCTGGTCCTGATGGGTGTCGGCGTGACCTCGGTTCGGGAGCGCGCGGATCTCTCGGTTCGGGCGCCTCAGATTCAGAGTGAACACCAGGTTCGAGACCTCCGACTGCCGATCCCGAAGGACTTCACGGTTTCTGAAAAGCGGATCCAGGGCCTCATCACCGTCGATGCGGAGGGCGGGCCCGCTTCACCGTTTTCGGTAACTTACAAGGTCAGCGAAGCCCAGACCGACGAGCAGGCCGCCCTTCGAGTTCTTGAGACTCTTCGCTCCAAGGCAGTCTCGACCGAAGCCACGGATTGGATCGCGCTTTCCCGGGTGGGCATCCGGAACCTCAGCGCCATCGAGATCCTGGTGGTGGCTCCGGCCTCGGGCCGCGCGGAAGCCGAAAAACTCGGCGCGGAACTGGCCAAACGTGTCCGCTGAACCGGTGAGGCCTCCGTTCGCCGCACGGAACGCCTTTTTCTTCCCTTTGTTTTGCTACACTTCCGACCGCACACCTCGAAAGGAAAAACTCACCATGAATATTGTTGAGCGCCAAGTCGGCGACGTCACCATCATCGACCTCCAGGGCAAGATCATGATCGGTGAAGGCGACGAGGCATTGCGCGATGCTGTGAACAAGGCTATTGATTCGGGCAAGAACAAGCTCGTACTCAATCTGGCCGAGGTTCCCTATGTGGATTCGGCCGGCCTGGGGGAGCTTGTCCGCTGCTACAGCACGGTGAATAAGAAGGCCGGAAAGCTGAAGCTTCTGAATCTCACCAAGAAGATTCAGGATCTTCTCGCCATCACCAAGCTCCTCACCGTGTTCGAGACGTTCGACTCGGAAGATGAAGCCGTCAAGAGCTTCGTTTGAGCCGGAGCTTCGCTTGAGCCCGATCTTCGCTTGATGACGATCGGCCCCGGCGGCCGGATGCGCAAGCCAGGAGAACCCGCGGACGCCCGCGGGTTTTTTCTGTTTTTGAGGCGGGGGACCGCAGGCTGCGGTTGAATACCGTGCTCTGCCCCCCGCACCCCCGCGCTTCGGCGGGAGTAAATCCCGCCTCCGCTAGGTTCTCACCTAGGCTCTCACAATGACGGCCTTTGTCCGCGCTTTGCGTCCCCATCAATGGACGAAGAACCTTCTCGTCTTCGCGGCGCTTCTTTTCTCGAAGCATCTTTTTGAGCCTGAGCTGTTCCTGCGGGCGCTTCTTGCCTTCGTGGGCTTCTGTGGCCTGGCCGGCGCCGTCTATCTCTGGAACGACATCGCGGACCTGGAGCGCGACCGGCTGCACCCGAAAAAGAAGCACCGGCCGGTGGCGGCGGGTGAGCTTTCCATCCGCGCCGCAACCTGGGGCGCCCTGGGCCTCGTGGTCGGAGCACTTTCTCTTTGTTTCGGGTTGGACATCGGGCTTGGGCTTTGCGCCTCCTCCTATCTGGCCCTCAACCTGGCGTATTCGTTCGGACTGAAACACGTGGTCATCCTGGATGTGCTGTCGATCTCGCTCGGTTTTGTTCTGCGCGCTCTCGCCGGGGGCTATGCGGTTAACGTGCCGGTCACGGAGTGGCTCCTGGTGCTGACTCTGCTTCTCGCCCTCTTCCTGGCCCTGGCCAAGCGACGTCATGAGCTCACGTCCCTCTCCGAGAACGCCGCCGGCCACCGCGCGATCCTGGCCGAATACTCACCCTATCTCATCGACCAGATGACCTCGGTGGTCACCGCCTCCGTGGTGACGGCCTACGCGTTCTACACCCTCTCTCCAGAAACCGTCCTGAAGTTTGGAACCGCGAAACTCTCGTGGACGCTGCCTCTCGTCCTTTACGGGATCTTTCGGTATCTTTACCTTGTCCACCAAAAGGACCGGGGCGATTCGCCCACCGACATGCTTCTCACCGACCGTCCGCTTCTCATGACCGTGGCTTTGTGGGTAGCCCTGGTGATCGTGATCGTCTATACCGCTCAAGGTGTCGCCACACCGCTCGGAGACCCAAGATGAGTATCGAAATCGAGTCCAAAGACGTCGACGTCCGGAAGATCATGTCCGAGATCCGGGAGCGGATTGCCGAGAAGAAAAGGGGCCTCTACACCGACGAGGAGATCCGCGAGATTGCCGAACGGAAACTCGAGGCCGTGCTCGAATCGAGGCAGTTCAATCCCGATTTCCTGAAAGACTTCAAAACCAAGCCCGAGGCTTGGAACTACACGTTTGATCCGGAGACCATCTACCGGACGAGTCGCGGCGGTGTGGGCGGCTTCCTGGGCACGATCCGAAATCTGCTCAAGCCCGTCCAGAAGCTCTTCTGGAATCCGACGCCCATGATCGCAGCGCTCTCGCGGCAGTCTGACCTGAACCAGTACACGGTCCAGATGCTGCACAACCTCACCCTGGAGCTGACGCGCATGAACCTCGAGGTTCAGGAGCTTCGAGCCCGCCTGCAGCAGACGGATGCGAGCCTTGAAGAACTCCGGAAGCGCGAGCGCGCTCTGGAGTCCCTGGCGGTCTTGAGAGACGAGGCGAAGCCCACCGCCTAGGGTCCGCGCTTCTTCTCTTGAGAAACGCCGAGGGCGCCGCGCCAATGACGGAAGAACTGAAGCTGGCGTTCGTGGTCCAGCGTTACGGCATCGAGATCGCGGGAGGAGCCGAGTATCACTGCCGGCTGATCGCCGAGCTGCTGCGCGATCATGCCGGCGTTGATGTCTTCACCACCTGCGCCCTCGACTACGTGGAGTGGAAAAACCACTATCCCGAAGGCGAGACCGTCTTGAACGGCGTGCGTGTCCGCCGATTCCGGGTCGAACAAACACGCGACATCCTTCGCTTTGCCCGGCTCTCCGAAAGGATTCAGTCTCAGGGTCACTCCGCCGAGGATGAAGAAGAGTGGATGGACGCCCAGGGGCCCTATTCCCCGGCGCTTCGCGACCACGTGGTCAAGGTGGCCGGGGAAGGCCGGTACGATGCGCTGATTTTCTTCTCGTACCGATACTGGACCACCTGCCGGACCCTCAAGCCCTCTCGGACACCGTCCATCCTGGCCCCCACCGCCGAAGACGACGGCCTTTACCGCCTGGGTCTTTTCCGTCCGTTGTTCGACGCGGCCACGCAGTTCGCGTTCAACAGCGTGGAGGAGCGTCACATGCTGGAGACCTCTTTGGGGAGGGCTCTTCCAGGAGAGATTGTGGGGGTGGGTTCCGCGCTGCCTTCGTCTATGGACGGCGCGGCTTTTCGAAAGCGCTACGGCATCGCCGGGCCATTCCTTCTATACGTCGGACGCATCGATCTCAACAAGGGCTGCCCCGAGTTGTTCGGCCACTTTCTGCGCTACTTGAAAGAAACCGGCTCCAACCTGAGTCTGGTCCTGGTCGGCCGCGCGCTGCTCGAACTGCCGCGGGACGATTCCATTAAGGCGCTTGGTTTCCTCGACGACGCGGACAAGTGGAATGCTCTCGCGGCGTGCCTGGCCCTCGCCATTCCTTCAAAGCTCGAAAGCCTCTCCATGGCGACGCTCGAGGCTTTCTTCGCCGAGCGGCCGGTCGTGGCGAACGCCGCCTGCGCCGTTCTCCGGGGCCAGTGCCGGCGGTCGGGGGGCGGCCTGTATTACTCGAACTACGACGAGTTCCGTGAGATTCTGGCCATCCTGGAACGCGACGCTGCGCTGCGCGCGCGGATGGGTCGGGCGGGGCACGCCTATTTTCAGAAGCACTACGCCTGGCCGGTGATTCTGCAGAAGTACCTCCGCCTGATCAGCGCCGCCAAGCAGGCGAAAGCGGCATGAGACCCCAAGCCATTCATCAGGTCCTGGCCGCTCTCGCCTACGGCGACGCCATCTCCAACGAGGCCCTCGCCATGCGAAGCCACCTGCGCCGCCGGGGCTTCGAATCGGAGATCTTCGCCGAGAAAGTCCATCCGAAGATGGCAAGCCTCGCCCGTCCACTCTCCGAATACGAAGCCGCGGCCCGGCGCGACACCCTGTGCCTGTTTCACTTTTCCATCGGAAGCGCCGCTTCGTCGATCGTCTATCACGGCAAGGATCCGCTCATCTGCGTGTACCACAACATCACGCCCGCCGAATTTTTCTTTCCCTTTCATCCGCATCTGGCGAGGCTTTGCCATCACGGGAGGCGGGAGTTGATCGCTTTCGCGCCGCGGTCGGTGCTGGGTCTGGGCGACAGCGAGTTCAATCGAGCGGAACTGGAGGCTGCCGGCTTCAAGCCCACCGGCGTCCTGCCCGTTGTTCTGGACTGGAGCCGGTATGACGGGGAACCGAGTCCGGTGATGCTCAAGCGCCTTGCTGGTTTCGAGGGTCCCACCATCCTCTTCGTCGGACGGATCGTCCCCAACAAGAAGGTCGAGGACGTCCTTTGTTCCTTCGCGGCGTTCCAGCGTCATTACCGCCCCGAGAGTCGCCTCCTCCTCGTGGGCGATACCACGGGCCACGAGCGGTATCTGAGGCGCCTGCACGAGCGGGTTCGCTCCTTGCGCCTTCGCAATGTGGTATTCACCGGGCAGGTGACGCAAGCCGACCTGATCGCCGCCTATCGAAGCGCCCAGGTCTTCCTCAGCCTCTCCGAGCACGAGGGCTTCTGCGTGCCTCTCCTCGAGGCCATGCACTTCGGTCTGCCGGTTCTTGCTTACGATGCCGGCGCGGTGAGCGAGACCCTGGCCGGGGCCGGCGTGCTCCTTGGCCATGGCCACAAGGATCCGCGAATCGTAGCGGAGGCGCTTGACCTGATTCTCAGAAATGGAGACTTCCAGAAGACGGTCCTGAAGAGCCAGGCGCGGACCCTGGCGTCTTTCAAGGCCATCGACTTTGGCGCGCTTCTCGAATCGCACGTCGAGACCGCTCTTGAATCGGCCCGTAAATCGGCCCGTGAATCAGGGACGAGCCGCGCGTGAAGACCCGCGAAGTGCACCAGATCGTCGCGGCCCTCTCGCCGGCAGACGCGGTGTGCAACGAAGCGCTCGCCTTTCAGGGGCTCCTCCGGGCCCGCGGCTATGCGAGCGAAATTTATGCCGGCGTCATGGCGCCCGAGATGGCCGCCCTGGGTCTTCCCATCTCCGACTATTCACAGCGGAAGGCCTTGCCTTTCGCGATATCGATCTTCCACTTCGCCATCGGCAACCCGGTGGTCCGGGCCGTCCTTTCGCGCAGTGAGCCGCTCATTCTTCGCTACCACAACGTGACGCCCTATCAGTTCTTTGTGGGTTTTAACGGGCATCTCGTGGGACTGTGCTATCACGGGGCTCGTGGTCTGGCGGCGTTTGCGCCGCGCACCGCCTTGGGCCTTGCGGTCAGCGAGTTCAATCGTCTCGATCTCGAGGGGGCGGGGTTTCCCAAAACGGCCGTGCTGCCGCTTCTCATGAACCAGGCGGCGCTCGAGGAGGCTCCCGACCGGATCGTCACCTCCCGTTTTCGCGACGGACGGAAGAACCTGCTCTTCGTGGGCCGCGTCGCTCCGAACAAGAAGGTCGAGGACCTCATCCGCGTCTTCTGCGCGTACCAGCGATACGTGGAGCCCGAGAGCCGCTTGTTCATCGTCGGGGAAGGCCGCGGCTTCGAGAACTACACCCGCCGTCTCGACGAACTGGTGAGCCACCTCCGAATCGACGAGGTGGTCTTTGCGGGCGCGGTGACCCAGAGGGAGCTGAACGCCTACTACCGCATTGCCGACGTCTTCCTCTGCCTCTCCGAGCACGAGGGTTACGGCGCCCCTCTCATCGAGGCCATGCACTTTGGCCTTCCGGTGATCGCCTTCGATGCAGGTGCGGTCAAGGAAACCCTGCACGGCGGCGGCATCCTGCTTAAGGAGAAAGAGCCCGAGGTGATAGCAGAACTTCTGGGCCTGGTCATGGGAGACGCGGCCACCCGCGCCGCCGTCCTGCGGACCCAGGAGCAGGCTCTTGAGAGAATTCGATCCGTGGATATCGGCGAGAAACTCGACGAGGCGCTTCAGGTTGTCGCAGGACTCCAATGACCGGCGGTGAAGGCATCGACGTCACAAGGATTGTGGACGACATTCGCGCGGAGATCGCCCGGAGGCGGGCGGCCGGCGATCTCACCACCGAGGACATCGAGTGGCTGCTCGAGCGGCGTCTCAAGGCGAGCATCGCCAAGGCCCGAATCGACGACAACATTGCCGCCCGCCTGCTGCACGAGAGCCACGACTGGAACATCGACACCCGGTATGAGATCCGCACGAAGCGATCAGGCATCCCCGGCGCTCTGATTCGCGCCGCCAAGTTTCTGGTCCGTCCATTCGTGAGGCTCTACACGGACCACATCCTGAATCGCCAGAGCCAGTTGAACCTGGCGATGTGGCATGTCCTGCTCGACTCCGTTGAGCACAACACAGCGCTGGAAATGGAGATTCGCAAGCTCCAGAAGGATGTCAAAGACCTGAAGGAACGCGCTTGAAGCTCGCCCTGGTCATTCACCGCTATGGCGACGGCGTCGCCGGAGGGTCGGAGGCTCATTGTCGCGGTCTCGCCCGGGAGCTGCGCAAGACCCATGAAGTTGAGATTCTGACCACGTGCGCGCGCGACTACCTTTCCTGGCGGAACGAGTTCGAGCCTGGCGAGTCCATGGTGGATCGGATCCTGGTGACCCGCTACCCGGTGACGAAGGTGCGCGACCTCGGCCGATTTGCCGCGGTGTCCGATCACGTCTTTCATGAAGAGCACGGGCGTGAAGACGAAGAGCGGTGGATTATCGAAAACGGTCCCCGGTGTCCGGATCTGGTCGATGCCATCCGAACACGCGACGACGTGGATTTCTTCCTCTGCTACTCCTACCGCTACTTCACCGGCGCCAAGGGGGCCCAGGCTGCCGGGACTCGCGCGATCCTGGTGCCGACGGCCGAGGAAGACGATGCCATCCGCCTCCAGGTATTTGCTGACCTCTTTCGCTCGGTTCGTGGCTTCCTCTACCTGACTCCCGAAGAGAAGGAACTCATCGAGAAGACCGCGGGCGCGATCATCGCGCCGTCGCGAGTGATCGGAAGTGGTCTCAACGTGCAGCGATCGGGCCCCGAACCGCGAAAGCGCTTCGATCCGCCCGACTCGTACGTCCTTTACGCAGGGAGAATCGACCGCAACAAGGGCGTCGACACGCTCTTTCGATACTTCCTCTGGCTCGCGGACGAGTGGCCCGAGTGCCCGCCGCTCCTTCTCGCGGGTCATCCCGTTCTCGAGATTCCGACCCATCCCAAGATCCGACCTCTGGGCTACGTGAGCGAGGACGAGAAGTCGTCTCTGATTGAAGGCGCGGACATTGTCCTGATGCCGAGCCGTTACGAGAGTCTCTCGATGATCGTCCTCGAAGCGTGGGCTCTCGGCCGGCCGGTTCTCGCGAATGCGGCCTGCGCGGTTCTCCAAGGCCAATGTCAAAGGAGCAACGGCGGTCTCTACTATCGGGACTATGCCGAGTTCCGCCTGATGCTTCGGAAGCTGGTGGGCGACCCGGCGCTGCGGGCGACCCTCGGAGTCCAGGGAGAAAAGTACGTGACCGCCACGTACTCCTGGGCCCAGGCCAAAGCCCTGACCGACAGTCTTCTCCGGGAGCTCAAGGGCCTGGAAGTGTCCGCATGACCAGGCGAGTGGACCAGTGGGTGCCCGCCCTGCATCGCGGCGACGCCATCGGCGATTCGACCCTGTTGATGCGTGACGCGCTGCGGTCCTGGGGTTACGTCTCGGACATCTATACCTACAACCAGGATCCCGGAGTCTCCGCTATCGCCTTCGACCAGTGGCGTGAGGGGGGTGCTGAAGACATCGTGATCTTCCACTACCCCATGGGCTCTCCGATGAACCACGCGTTTGCGAGCCTCGGATCAAAACGCGTTCTCCTGTATCACAACATCACGCCGCCTCAGTCCTTCGCGGCGTGGGATAGCGAGATCTACAAGATCCTCAACCAGGGCCTGGAGGGTCTTAAGGCTCTGGCTCCGGTTTCGACGCTGGCCCTGGGCGACAGCGAGTTCAATCGCGCGGAGCTTGAGCGCCGGGGGTTCAAGAAGACCGGCGTCCTTCCCATCGCCATCGACTTCGATCGCTACTCGAAGCCCGGAAACGCGGCGCTCAAGAGGCGTCTTGCCGATTCGCGGACGAATATCCTGTTTGTCGGGCGGATTGCTCCCAACAAGCGGCACGACAATCTTCTGAGAGTCCTCGCTTACTTCAAGAAGAACATTTCCACCGCGGTCCGCCTGCTCGCGGTCGGCAAAATCCCGCGCCGCGAGACCGGCCATGGAATGCCGATCGAGGCGCATTACCTCGATACTTTGATCCGCCTCTACTCCGACCTCGGCGTCGAGCCCGCCGACGTGGTGTTCACCGACGGCGTCTCGCACGAAGACCTTGTCGCCTATTACGAGGGCGCGCATGTCTTTGTGTCGATGTCCGAACACGAAGGCTTCGGCGTCCCCCTCGTCGAAGCGATGCTGAAGCGCGTTCCCATCGTTGCTCTCTCTGGAACCGCAGTGGGGGAGACGCTCGGCCGCGCGGGCCTTCAGTTCGACCATCCAGACATTGCGGAGTTCGCCGAGGCGGCGGCCCTCTTGTCGAAGCCGGGGTCCGC
>JANLWV010000508.1:0-4222 GCA_031364765.1 Vicinamibacteria bacterium | reverse complement strand
CATCTCGCCGAATCCCTGCGGGGACCGCGCTGCCGCACCTTCGGCTTCACCCAAGGCGCCCACTACCGGCCCGAAGATCTGGAGGTCTCCCTCCACGGAGTTCGGTTCCTGTGCACGACACCCGAGGGGCCGGTCAAAGTCCACTCGCCCCTGGTGGGTCTTTTCAACGTCAGCAATCTGCTGGGAGCCATCGGCGCGCTGATGGCGCTCGGTTTGACCCCCGCCGAAGCAGCGAGCGGCGTCTCCAGTCTGGAGGGCGTTCCCGGGCGCATGGAACGCGTCGATGTCGGACAGGCTTTCACGGTGATCGTCGACTACGCCCACACCGATGACGCCCTTCGGAACCTCCTGGACACCCTGCGGTCTCTCAAACCCAAGCGGATCATTACGGTCTTCGGTTGCGGGGGAGATCGCGACCGTTCGAAGCGACCCCTGATGGGATCGGTGGCCGCACAGAGGTCCGATCTGGTGATCGCCACGTCGGACAATCCGCGGAGCGAGCCGCCCGGAGGGATCCTTGACGAAATTGCCCAGGGGTTCAAGAACCACAACACACCTTTCAGGCTGATTGTGGATCGGCGCGAAGCCATCGCTCTAGCCCTTCGCAGCGCCCTTCCCGACGATCTGGTAGTGATCGCGGGCAAGGGCCACGAAGGAACGCAAACCATCAGAGACCGGAAGCTTCCGTTCGATGATCGTCTGGTGGCGAAGGAGATACTGAGAAGTCAGGGACGCGTGGGGGGAGGCTCGCATGCGCATCCTTGAGGCCCTCTCCTGGTCGGAAATCGAGGCGGCTTTGGGAGCCAGGGCGCTGGGATCGCCGGTCGCCCCTCCACGCGGGGCTTCCATCGACACCCGCACGCTGGAGCGGGGCGACATTTTCTTCGCACTTAGGGGCGAGCATGAAGATGGTCACGGGCACTTGCCGTCCGCTCTCGCGAAAGGGGCTTCGTGCGCGGTGATCAAGGACCAAAGCCGGGTGCTCCAGGGTCTCTTCTCCCTGGTCGTGGAAAACCCGGAGACCGCCCTTTTCGAACTCGCGCGCCTGATCCGCTCCAGAAGCTCCGCCTCCTTCGTGGCCATCACGGGCTCGGCCGGCAAGACCACGGCCAAGGAGTTCACGGCCGAAGTGTTGAGAGCCAAGGGGCCGGTACTGGCCACCCGCGGCAATCTCAACAACCATCTCGGCGTGCCGCTCACCCTGGCGCGGCTCCAGGCGGACCATTGGGCGGCGGTCATCGAGTGCGGGATGTCCCACACTGGCGAGTTGTCGCGTCTGGCCCGCCTGATCCGGCCGAAGATAGCGGCGATCACCAACGTGGCGGCCGTCCATCTTGAGTTCTTTAAATCGGTCGAGGAGATCGCCGCCGCCAAGGCCGAGATCTTCGAGACGCTCGGGGAGAGCGATACCGCGGTGGCGCCCGCGGATGAACCCCTCCTCTCAAAGCGCGCACTCGCCACCAAGGCTTCGGTGCGTCTCTTCGGCGAGGGGCCTCAATCCTCGATCCAAGCCAGCGATATCTCGATGTCTCTTGAGGGCTCGCAGTTTTCCCTCCGAAGCGACGACGCTCGGATAGCGATCCGCCTGAGTGTTCCCGGGCCTCACGCGATATCGAACTTTCTCCTGGCCGCAGCGGTCGCGGGAGCTCTCGGAATTTCCGCTAAGACTCTCGCGGTGCGGGCCCGGCTTTTGAAATCAGCGGGCAACCGGGGAGCGGTGAAACACCTTCAGGATGACATTCTCCTGATCGATGACAGCTACAATTCAAACCCCAAAGCCCTGCTCTCCGCCATCGACACTTTGTCTCTTGCCAAGGATCGACGCCGGGTGGCCTGCATCGGCGAGATGCTCGAACTCGGGCCTAGCGGCCCCCAACTTCATCGCGAAGCCGGCGCCGCCATCGGTTCGCGAATCGACTTGCTCCTCGGCGTGGGGACGCTCGCGAGCGAGCTCGTTCTCGGCGCGTCTTCTCTGCCTCCGCAGGCCAAGAGGGTGTTTGAGAACTCGGTTGACCTCGCCTCGAACATCGCGGATCTGGTGAAGAGCCGTGACGCCGTTCTGGTCAAGGGATCCCGCGGGGTGCGGATGGAACGCGTGGTTGAAGCGCTGCTCGCGGCTCACCCGGGAATGCCCGCCTGATGCTGTACCACCTCCTCTTCGAACTGCGCGAGCAGATCGGTCTCTTCAACGTGGTCCGCTACATCACGTTCCGAACCGCCATCGCGACGCTTTCCGCCCTGCTCATCGTCCTCCTGTTCGGTCCCTGGACCATCGAACGGCTGCGCCGCCTCAAGTTCGGGCAGCAGATCCGGGGGGACGGGCCGGAAAGCCATAAGGCGAAGGCGGGCACGCCGACTATGGGAGGTGTTCTGATCGTCGCCGGCACGCTGGTGCCCACCCTGCTCTGGGCGGACCTCTCCAACCGGAATGTGTGGATTCTGATCATCGCGACTCTCGCTTTTGGCGCCATCGGTTTTGCCGACGACTACATCAAGATCACGAAGAAGCGGAGCCTGGGTCTGACCGCCAGCCAGAAAATAGGGCTTCAGATCGCCGCCGCGCTCGCCATCGGCCTGGGGCTCTATCTGGCCTCGGTCGCGGAACCGGACGCGTTTTCCACCAAGGTCGTCTTCCCCTTCTTCAAACGCCTCCAGCCCGATCTGGGGGCGTTCTACGTGCTCTTCGCGATCCTGGTTCTTGTGGGTTCGACCAACGCGGTCAACCTCACCGATGGCCTCGACGGCCTCGCGATTGGCGCGACCCTCATCGCATCGGCGGCGTTTACCGGCCTCGCCTACGTCACCGGTCATCGGATCTTCGCCACGTATCTGGACCTCCTCTTCCAGCCTTCGGCGGGAGAGGTCACGGTGTTCTGCGGCGCGCTTACCGGCGCCGCTATGGGCTTCTTGTGGTGGAACTGTTATCCGGCCCAGGTTTTCATGGGCGACGTGGGCTCGCTGGCCCTCGGCGGGGCTCTCGGAACCGTCGCCATCCTGATCAAGCAGGAACTTCTCCTGATTCCCATCGGCGGTCTTTTCGTCATCGAAGCCTTGTCGGTGATCGGACAGGTCGGTTCGTTCAAATTCACGGGAAATCGAATCTTCCGCATGGCCCCGCTGCACCATCATTTCGAGTTGATCGGCTGGAAGGAAACCCAGGTGGTCACCCGTTTCTGGATCGTCGCGTTCATTTTCGCGCTCATGAGTCTCGCCTCGGTGAAGCTGCGATGAGTCGAGACACGATCCGTCTCCGCCGGAACTGGAGCGGCACGCGGGTCGTGGTCGTGGGACTCGCACGTTCGGGGGTGGCGGCCTGCCGGTTCCTCAAGAAGCGGGGGGCTCGAGTGGTCGGCACGGATCGTCTCTCGGCAGACCAGCTCGGCGATGCGGTGAAAGACCTCCAGAACGCCGGCGTGGATGTTTCGGCTGGGACCTATCCAAACCTGGCCGAGTTCGACGCCATTGTTCTCTCGCCCGGCGTCGATCCTTCCCAGGACATGATGATGGACGCCCGGGCCAAAGGTGTTCGCATCCTTCCCGAACTGGAACTCGGAGCGAGCGAAGTCGCGGGCCGGCTGGTCTGCATCACCGGCACCAAAGGGAAGAGCACCACCACCATGAGCCTGCACGCGATGTTGCGCGAAGACGGCCTCGATGCGCGGGCGGTGGGCAACATCGGCGAACCCATTACCGCGCACGTCGACGGATCGGACGAAAGCACAATTTTTGTCGCCGAAGCCTCAAGTTTCCAACTCGAAACCACGGGGGATTTTCGACCGGACTGCGCGGTCTTCCTGAATCTCTTTCCCGATCACCTGGACCGTCATCCGACGTTCGAGTCCTACGCGGCCGCGAAGGCTCGTATCTTTGTCAATCAGACTTCGGAAGACACCGCGATCATCAACGGAGAGGATCCCGCGGTGCGGGACCTCGCGACCCGCACGCGGGCCGAGGTGATTCCGTTCAGGCCGAGGACGGCGGCCGATGCCGGGGCCAAGGGCCGGGTGGCGTACTTTGCGAACGGCGAAGCCATTTTCCGGAACACTTCGACCACCACGCTGTTCAGCGGGACGGATGTGCAGATTCCCGGGTCGGCGGTGAGAGCCAACCTTCTGGCTGCCGCTACCGCAGCCCACCATCTCGGAGTTTCGGGAAACGCCATCCGGCACGCCGTGCAGAAGTTTCGCGGCGTGCCCCACACCTTCGAGAAGCTGGGCGAGGC
>JANLWV010000503.1:0-2604 GCA_031364765.1 Vicinamibacteria bacterium | reverse complement strand
CGCGAGCGCGGCATCACCATCCTCGCCAAGAACGCGGCCGTGCGATACAAAGGCACGAAGATCAATATCGTCGACACCCCGGGCCACGCGGATTTCGGCGGCGAAGTCGAACGAGCGCTCAGCATGGTCGACGGCGTCCTGCTGCTGGTTGACGCATCGGAAGGCCCGCTTCCTCAGACCCGTTATGTCCTTCGGAAGGCGCTCGAGAAGAAGCTCGCGCCCATCGTGGTCATCAACAAGATCGACCGCAAGGACGCAAGGACGCAGGAGGTTTTGAACGCGGTCTACGACCTTTTCATCGACCTCGACGCGACCGAGGCCCAGCTCGACTTCGCGGTGATCTACGCGAACGCCCGGGCCGGCCTCGCGGGCCTGACCCCGGACGAAGAGATGAAGGACCTGGTGCCCCTCTTCGACGCCATCATCAAGACCGTGCCGGAGCCCGGAGGCGATCCCGCGAAGGTCCTCCAGATGCTGATCGCGAACCTGGACTACTCGGACTACCTCGGACGTCTGGCCATCGGACGCATTTTCGAGGGCACCATCAAGACCGGCGAGAACGTGGCTCTGGCGCGCCGCGACGGCACGACCACGACCGCCAAGATCACCAAGCTCTTCACGTTCGAGGAGATATCGCGCCTGGAAGTTGAGGAAGCGAGTGCGGGCGACATTGTCGCCCTGGCCGGCTTCTCGGAAGTCAACATCGGCGAAACCGTGACCAGCGTCTTGACTCCGATGGCGTTGCCGCCCCTTCACATCGACGAGCCGACACTCTCGATGGTGTTCTCGATCAACACCTCGCCCATGGCGGGTCGCGAAGGCAAGTTCGTCACCTCGCGTCACATCAAGGACCGGCTCGACAAGGAGTTGCTCACCAACGTGGCCCTGCGCATGGAGGATACCGACAGCGCCGATGCGTTCAAGGTCATCGGCCGCGGCGAACTTCAGGTCGCGATCCTGATCGAAAACATGCGACGGGAGGGATTTGAACTGGCGGTTTCGAATCCGGACGTCATCACCCGCATGGAAAACGGAGTGCGCCTCGAACCGTTCGAGCACGTTTCCATAGACATCCCGGAGGCGTTCACCGGCGTCATGATGGAGAAGATGGCGCTCCGGCGCGGCGAGATGGCGAAGATGGTCAACCACGGCTCGGGCCGGGTTCTTCTCGACTTCATGGTTCCCACCCGCGGCCTGATCGGCATCAGGACCGAAGTGCTCACCGACACCCGAGGCACCGCGGTCATGAACCGCCTCTTCGATTCATTCAGGCCCTGGGTGGGCGACATCCCCAGGCGGACCAAGGGTTCGCTGGTCGCCGATCGCACCGGCGACACCACCACGTTCGCTCTGTTCCATCTCGGGGAACGCGGAGAGCTTTTCCTGGGCGCTTCCGAGCGGGTTTACGAGGGCATGGTGGTGGGTGAGAACGCCCGCGCGGGCGACATGGACGTGAACGTCACCAAGGCGAAGAAGCTCACGAACATGCGCGCTTCGACCTCTGACGAGGCGCTCCGTCTCACTCCCCATCGCTCGATGACCCTGGAGCAGGCGCTTGAGTTCATCTCCACCGACGAACTGGTGGAGGTGACGCCCAAGTCGATTCGCTTGCGCAAACGAATCCTCCCGTCCGAGGACCGCTACAAGAAGATGAGGCCCCCGGCGGAGTCGAGCTAAGCCGGCCCTTCCTCATCGGAACCGCGGCGCTTGATTCGCTTCCTGAGCGCGTTGGCTGAAAGTCCCAAGGCCTCGGCGGCTCCTTCGATCGAGCCTTCCGCGGCCGCCAGGGCGCGCGCCACCATCTCGGCCTCGGCGGCGTCCGCGGCCCTGTCTCTCACCTCGTTCAGGGATCCCTTAAAGTCGATCACGTCGCCCATGGCGGGTCTTCGGGAGATCTGGGCATCGATGCGGAGGTGTTCGGGCTCGACCACATCACCGCTGCACAGGATGACCGCGCGCTCGATTCCGTTCTGGAGTTCGCGAACGTTGCCCGGCCAGGCATGGTTGGTGAGGGCTCGAATCGAGTTCTCGGACAAAGTGAGCGGCCGCCTCCGTCCCGCATCTCGTGAGAACTTCTCCAGGAAAGACTCGGCGAGGGGCAGGATGTCGTCCCTTCGGGTGCGCAGGGGCGGAACCACGATCTCGATCACCGAAAGCCGGAAGTAGAGATCCTCCCGGAAATCGCGGGAGGCGACCATGGCCTTGAGGTCGCGGTTCGTGGCGGTCACCAGGCGAAGGTCGATATTTCGGGTCTCGGTCCCGCCGATCCGATCGAACTGCTTCTCCTGAACCAGACGCAGGATCTTGGGCTGGAGCGAGAGCGGCAGTTCACCGATCTCGTCTAGAAACAACGTGCCGCCCTGGGCCATCTCAACCCTCCCGAGCTTGCGGGCATTGGCCCCGGTGAAGGCGCCCTTCTCGTGTCCGAAGAGTTCGTTCTCAAGCAGCGATTCGGGAATGGCCGCGCAGTTGATGGCCACAAAGGGCCCTTTGGCCCTCGGGGAGAGCTGGTGGACGGAGCGGGCCAGAAGCTCCTTGCCGGTGCCGCTCTCTCCGAGGATGAGCACGGTAGTGTCGGACGGCGCTACCCGCTGAACCTGCATG
>JANLWV010000481.1:0-8636 GCA_031364765.1 Vicinamibacteria bacterium | reverse complement strand
TCGTGGCCGATCCGGTCGCCACGGCTGGGCTCTGGGCGGCCAGCGAGGACACTTCGACGTCGGCCGACACCCACTTGCCGGAGACCACATCCACCGACAACGGCGCCCGCGAAATCGAAACACCGGTGCGTCCCGGGCTCGAAAAGACGTAGGAACCCACGGGAAGGGTGGCTGCGAACGAACCGTCTCTGGAAGATCGGACCGCGAATGATTTCCCCGTCTCGACGCTGACCAGGGTGAGCGAAAGTCCTTCGAGGCCGCGTCCGGCGAGGGAAATCACACCTTTGACCGTGCCGGTCGCCGTGGTGGTCGCGTTCGAAGGCAGCGCCATCAGAACAGACAGGAACACTCCTAAAAATTTCTTGGTTCTCAAGGTTTCAGCCCTCTCAAAATGCCCGAACAGCTTCACTATGTCGACGATACGCCTACGATGACGCAAGATCCGACCGGGGGGGAGGCTACACGAAGCAAGTCGTTCAGGCAAGACGTCTTCCCTATTTTTTTTCAGGGCGCCCCTCGCTGTGCCGCGAACCGGAGGCATAGTTCGAGTATACGGCCCCGTAATATCCGTAGCCTCCATAATAGCCGGTCGCATAGCGGGAGAGGTAGTAGGCGTTTCGCTTCACATCCACCCGATTGACAATCGCCCCAAGGGGGCGGCCCCCCACCGAGATGAGCTGGGCCACGCCATCAGCGGCGACGGCCTTGGTCGTCCGGTCTCCCTCAATCACCAGAATGATCGCGTCTACCAGCCCGCCAACGACGAGAGCATCGGCCATCCCCCCCACGGGCGGCGCATCGACGATGACCCAATCGTAGGCTTGGGCCAAGTCCTTGAGCAGGACGCGCATCTCTTCACAGCCCATCAACTCTGCGGGATTCTCCGGCGTGGCGCCCGAGGTGAGCGCCCACAGCCCCGGAACAGGACCCTGGCGCACGACCTTCCGATACGACCCCCTCCCAGAAAGCAGATCCCGAATGCCCGGACTGCGAGGCAGGCCCAGATTGGAATGCACGGTGGGCCGCCGAAGGTCCAAATCAACCAAGATGGCCTTCGCCCCGGTTTGGGCAATCGCCGCCGCCAGGTTCAGCGAAGTCGTCGACTTGCCTTCGCCCGGATGGATGCTTGTCACCAAAAGGACCCGCGCGTTCGCTGCTGCCGCCAAAGCCATAACGTTCGTCCGAATAACCCCATACGACTCGGAAAGCGGCGATGTGGGATGGCGCAAGGCGCTCAGGTTGTGCTTGCTCACAACCTCCGGCACCGTACTGAGATCCGGGACAAATCCCAGGAACGGAATTCGCAGGGCCTCGCGGACATCGTCCGGGGTTTTGAGGGTCGTATCCAGCCTGTCCTTCGCGGCTACCAGGAGCACGCCGGTGGTCAGCCCGACCAGCAGGGCGATCTGAAGATTCGTGGTGCGCTGGGGAAAGACCGGGGCTTTCGGCACTTCCGCCGGTTCGATCAGTCGAACGGTCCGGTCATTGATGGCGCTTTCAACGCTCGCTTCCTTGCCTCGCTTGGCCAGAGCCTGAGCGAGCTCGTTGGACGTATCAGCGTCCCGCTTCAGGGTCTGGTACTCGGGCGACTTGTCGCGAAGGGCCGACATCTCCGACTGGGCGGCACTCACCGAGCCCGCGAGAACCGCTTCCTGGCGGGAAGCGGCTTCATACGCCGCTTCGACGGCCCGGACGACACCCCGGGCCTCGGAGGCAAGCGCGGACCGCAGCGACTGCGTCCGATTCTCGAGGCCGACAACATCCGGATGCTTCGGCCCGAGGCTCTGATCCAACTCGGCCTTTCGAAGTTCGAGGTCGAGCAGTTCCTTTCGCAACGCCTGAAAGGAAGCGCTCGCGGAGAGTTCAGGCAGCGTCATCAATTCGGCAGAGCTGAGACCTCGGAGCTCGTCCAGATAAGCTTTCTTCAAGGCCTTCTCGCCTCGTGCCTGAAGCATCTGCGCGCTCGCCTGCTGAAGCTTCGCCTCCACCAGGCGCTGCCTCGCCTCCAGATTGGAGCTGCCACTTCGTTCCTCGTAGGAGCGGAGGGCCTCGAACGACGATCGAGCTTGGCTCTGTTCCGTCTGAAGCCGGGCCTCCAGCCACTTCGTGGCCTCCGTGGATTGATCGGAGCGGTCCGATCTCGATTCATCCACGTACGTCTGAGCCAGACCGTTCGCCGCGACGGCGGCAAACGTGGGATCGTAAGCCCGGAAGACCAGCTCGACGAGGTTGGTTCTGGCTATCGGCCGCACGGTGACCCGCGACCTGAACGCGGCGACCGCCGGGGCCACGGGGATCCCTTGGCCAAAGTCCTCGGTCGCTCGACCGAACAGCCTGGTGCGAATGAGCTCAAGCGGAGACCGCATGGGTCCCGTGCGCAATTCCGGCGCGTTCGTGAACTCGTACCGCTCGACCACCTTCGTAATCAGCGACTTGCCAACGAGCATTCGAAACTGGGTCTCGATCCACTCGGGCGTTACCGCATCCACAACGTCGCTACCCGGGGTGAGGTCGGGTCGCGTCTTCTGGATCTGGATCTGCGCCACCGCCTCATACCGCGGTCGCGCTGTGTAGTTGTAGGCCGTGGCGAGGACCATCGATACCACCACACAAGCCACGACCAGCCACCGGCCGTGCCATAGGGAATGGGTGAACCTGAGCCATTCCGAGGCACTTTCAGCCGGCACCTCCCATTCAGGACCGGAAGGCCGCCGTTCGTCCGGGGGCGGCACCACCCGAAGCACTCCTCCGGCGGAACTCACGCAACCCCCACGAGGTGCAGCGGCCAGAACCAGGGAATCAAAAGAACCTCTCACCGATGTTGAGTGTGTCGCCGGGCTTCAGAAGATCGGTCAGCTGTACCTTGATCTCGCGGCGCTTGCCCGCTTCGAATCGGACTACCTTCAGACGCCTGAGGGAACCGCGGTCGGAGATGCCGCCCGCAAGCTGAAGCGCATCTTGAACCGTCATCCCGTCGACGAACTTGAACGCGGCCGGTCGAGCCGCCTGTCCCGTAACGAACACCTGAGCGGCGCGAGGCACGTAAACGAGATCGCCCCCCTCGAGAATAACGTTCTGTTCGTCGTTTCCCTTCATCAACTCACGGAAGCTAACCCGGAAAAGATCGGAGTCCTTGATCGCGCCGGGCGGAAGTTCTTCCGAATCCGAAAGGCGCGCCACGTCCGACAGACCGGGCACAATCGGCATGGACGAAAACTGCTCGATGGCGAGACCCGCCCTGCCTTCGGGTGGCCGCGCCACCAGGAGTTCGTGACCCGCATTGGAGGTGAGTCCGCCGGCTTCCGCCAGAATCGTGAGCAGGGAACGATCTCCCTTCAAGGGGAAGACCCCGGGGCGCGACACCTCTCCAAGAACGAGCACCGGACGCGAGCGGTACTCCTTTACCCGAACCGAAACCTCAGGCCGCCGAAGGAAACCGGCGCCGAGAAGGGACTGAAGCTTCTTGGCCAGGTCAGTCGGGGAGAGACCGGCAACCTCGACCCGGCCGATGAGCGGGTAGCTGATCCCTCCGTCCTTGTCAACCACGAAGTCCGCGGAGAGGGCGGGCTGGCCCAGAACCACCACGTCGATCACGTCGGCCGGCCGCAGGGCCGCGGGACCGGTGGACTGAGCGGTCGAGACGGACGCCCCAAGCAGGACCAGCAACCTGGACAGGAACCTCATAACAGCTCGTATTCTCGATGGTGACTCGCGATCACGTCAACTACGCGCCGTTCCGGAAGCGACGGTCCAAGCGAGGCGATTCGCCAGACGCGAGTTCAACTGCGCGACGGAAGCCCGTCCCCCGGGATCCTGGCCAGTCGTCCCGGAAGCTTCGCCGCCATCGACCGAATCCGATCGACGCCGATGCCCCGGCGCACCGCAATCATGCGGGCCACAATGCTCACCGCGATTTCTTCCGGGGTTTCCGCGCCGATCTCGATGCCCACGGGCGTCTCGACCCTCATCAGGTCCTCCGACGAAAAACCCCGTTGGACCAGATCGGTGAAGACGTGGACCATCTTCGCCCGTGAGCCGAGTAACCCGAGAAATCTTGGCTTCACCCTTAGGCAGGACGCGATCGCCGTGGCGTCGCCTCGATGTCCACGGGTCACCACGACGACAAAGCTTCGCGGCGTCAAGCCAAGGGTCGCGCCCGCCAACTCGAAGCTCGAGACCACGACGCGCTCGGCCTCGGGAAACCGCTCGGCGGTTGCATACTTCTCACGATCGTCCAGAACCGAGACCCTGAAACCGGCACTTGCGGAAAGGGAACACAAGGGCCTCGCCACATGACCCGCGCCCAGAATGGCCAGGTCGGGCGCGGCTTTGAGCGGCTCGATGAAAACCTCCATCCGACCGCCACAAACAAGGCCCTCCTCGCCTGCCTGTTCGGGTGTGAGGTCGTAAGTGGTAAGCGCCGGTCTCCCGCTCTCGATGGCCAGTCGCGCGCGACGGGTCATCTCGGCCTCCACGCATCCCCCGCCGATTGTGCCCTCCACCGTACCGTCCGCGAAAACCAGCATCCGCGCCCCCGGGCGTTGTGGGGTTGATCCCTGGGCCCCGACCACGGTGACCAGAGCCACGGGGATATCGCCCTCCATGCAGCGGGCCGCCTGGGCCAGGAGTTCGGCCCCCCGGCTTCGGCCCCTTCTCTCCGCCCCTTCTTCGCCGCTCATCAGCCGCAGCTCAGCCCTTCGCCAGCGACTGTATCTCGGCCGGGGTCATCACCACGTCGCCAAACCGGCTGAAGTAGCGAAGCTGACGTCGGTAGCAGCGAGGAGTCTCCAGATCGAAGGCGACGCAGGAGTCGATCGGCCGCGAGTAAATATGGACCGAAACTACCGGCTCGTCGCCGACCACCGCCACCTGGTGAATGGTGCGCACTCGATCAATCGAGTTCACGTGTCCGCCCCGATCGCAAGTCTCCACGCGCTCCCGCGAAAGCTCGATCTCGCTCGCCCCCGCTATGCAGTCGAGGCCTCCGATGTTCTGACCTTCGGAGGCGTTGCAGCCCTGCCACTTGAAGTTTGTGACCTCCGCGATGCCGCGATTCACCATCATCCAGCCAAGCTGCCCATTGTGGGTGTGAAGAACCGTCCTTTGTCCTTTCTGCCAGCACACCGCCATGACCTCAAACAGATCGTCCCGATAGATCAGATTCCGGGTGTACATCGCGTCCTGCCAGTGCACGTAGGGCAAAAGCGAAGCGTCGTCGATATCGGTGTCCAGGCACAAGTCGAGGACCGAGGCGCTGGACATGGTTTCGGGCGAGAAACCTCGGAGCAGCTGGACGAAATCTTCAACCCGGCGCGTTCTGGGCATATTTGAAAAATGGTTGCGTGGCGGCGGGGCGGTCTCACCCAATAAACAGGTGCTCGTCGGAGTCTGCGGAACGGCGCGCGGCCGAAGGAGACGACCGCCGCTTCGGTTCGGCGTTCCGGTACGCATCCACACCGCGGCGCAAACCGCCCCAGAAAGCGGAGAGATCGGTGAGAGAAGCCATCGGCTTCATGACGAGTGAGCGCACGTTTCCAATCGTGGTTTCGACGCTCTCCAGGGTAGTCGAGAGCAGCGCCTCCACCCTCGCCGCCTGCTCCCGGCCGGAGTCTGAAATGGCGCGAAGGTTCGAAGCGCCCCTCCGAAGATCTTCAAGCGTTGGCTTGATCTCCGCGTCGAAACGCTGGCAGAGTTCGTTGATGCGCTCGCCGCTGGCCTTCAGGCTGCGGGCGGCAACCACCACAAAGACGCACTGCACCGCCGCGGCGAATGCTATAGCGCCCAGAAAAACGACGGCCCACTCATTCATCGATGGGAAGCCTCAAGGCTATGGGTGGATCTCCCGGCAATCTCGCGAAACAGACTAACTGCGGTCGCGCGCGTCGCGGTAGGCCTGCTGGCCCGCTTCGATGGCCGAGCCCAGCCGTTCCTTGCGCTCCTCCAGGAAATCGACCGCTTCGTCCCGAAGGTGCTGTGACCGGGACACCACTTCGTCCTTGAGATCCCGCCCCTTCGCGAGCCCGTCCTTTACCCGATCGGCAATCAACTCCCGGGTTTCGCGCCCCGCCCTGGGGGCGAAGAGAACGGCGAGCGCGGCGCCTGCCAGTCCGCCCACAATGAAAGACAGCAGAACACCGGATGTGGATGAGTTTTCTTGATCAGCCATAGACGCCTCCAACTTGTTTCCTGATTGAGCGGGAAGTCTAGCAGCCCGTGGTGAAAGTCGGCCGTGTCACCGAGGCGAGCGATGCGCCCGGATGGCAAGGCGAGTGGAGTCCGAATATCGGGAATACTCGGGGGACGGGCAATGCCGCGGCCGGGATGAACCGATGCCCGCGCAAATGCGGCAAGCCTAAATAAACCCGGCCCCCACTGGCCTCGAGGAACTCCACCGGACGCGTGGCCATTTCCTCGGCATGCGATGCCGCCTCCAGCGAAACCCTGGGAGTGGTTCACCGCCTTGCCAGCTGATGCGCATAAGTGAGAATTATTATCGTGAGGTTCCGAACGGTCAAGCCGGGAGATAATCCGGGCATGGTCACGGCTCTCGCGTGTATGGACGACCTCATGTTCCTCTCGAAGATCATGGAGGCGTCGAAGGCGCTCTCAGTTCCCCTCCGGTCCTTAAAGACCGCGCAGAAGCTGATTGCCGCCTGCCGTGAAAGCCCCGGCGCGGTGGTGTTTTTCGACCTGAATGACCAGCGACTCGACGCGATCACCCTGGCCCGCGCGGTCCGGTCCGCCGAGCCCAAGGTGACGGCCACGATCTACGCGTTTGTGTCCCACGTCAGCGAAGACCGGATCCAGGCCGCCGGTGTGGATCTCTTCGACCAGGTCTTCTCGCGCGGGCAGTTCGTGCGCGTGCTGCCGGAGCTCCTCGTTCCCCCGGCCCCAACCCAATCGGGGCGCTAAGCCTTCCGGGGTTCTCCCATCAGGACGAAGAACTCCACCTGAACCCTTTCGTCATCCTCGGCGGAGAGTTCTCGCTCCACCGCCGCGGAGTCGAACGTGGTTATCGCTTCGATGAAGCTCTGAATATCGTTCGCGACGAGCACGTCGGCGCGCGTCCACACCACGGCGGCCGGCATGGGCACGGTGTCTAGAAAATCCGCGAAGGCGTCGATAAACGCATCCCAGTTGTTGCTGAACTTCGGCGGGAATTCGAACGCCTCAGCGGCCGCGGCCAGGAACGTGATCTTGTCCTTCGCCCGGTCGCCGGCAATCATGTGAAGCGAAAAACCGGCGCCCTTGAGCTTCTGCACCACGTCCGCCGCCTTCGCGGTGTCGACGACGTGGATGGACCGTCCCCGAAGGCCCGGCAGCAGATGCCCCAGATCAATCACCGGCTCGCCTCAATCCAACGCGATGGCCCGAAGGCCACGCCCGAAAGGACAATCATTCTGGGAACAGGCCTCCCCAGGCGGGATCGGACGGGCTTCATGGGGTAAGTCTAAACTCACCGTCGTTCCTTGACCCGGACTATTCATGAGGGAATCTGCCGCGACGATTCCTCACCGACCAACGGTTAAGGCGCTAATGCGAGAGGAGCCTCCGTTTCATGCCCGATCCCAACGTTCTCCTCACCATGGAGGGCCCGCTCGCCATCGTGACGGTTAACCGGCCCGATAAGCGGAACGCCCTCGACCTGCGCACGGTCGAAGAGTTTCATGAGGCCTTGTCGGAAATCGCCAAAGCGAAATGCTCGGTTTTCATCGTGACCGGCGCCGGCGACAAGTCCTTCGTCGCCGGAGCCGACATCAACGCCATCAAGGCGCGACGACGTAATGACGCGCTCGCCGGGATCAATACCAAGCTGATGTCCGCCATCGAGAACCACGACGCGGTGTCGATCGCCGCGATCAATGGTTTCGCCATGGGCGGAGGCTGCGAGCTGGCCCTCTCGTGCGACCTCCGAATCGCTTCTGAGAACGCGCTATTTGGCCTGCCTGAGCCGACGCTCGGCATCATCCCGGCCGCGGGAGGCACCCAACGGCTTCCCCGCGTGGTCGGCATGGGCCGGGCGAAGGAGTTGATCCTCACCGCGGCAACGTGGGATGCGAAGAAGGCGCTCCACTTCGGCCTGGTCAGCGAGGTTGTTCCAAGCGCCGACCTGATGACCGCGGCGAGGGCCATGGCCGGTCGTGTTTTCGCCCTGGGTCCGCTGGCGATTCGACTGGCGAAACAGGCCCTCAATGCCTCGGCGAACATGCCCCTCCAGTCCGGCCTCGTCTTCGAGTCCATGATCCAGGCGGTGGCCTTCGAGTCGAAGGACAAACTTGAGGGCGCCAGTGCGTTTCTCGAGAAACGAAAACCAAAATTCACCGGAGAATGACCGAGGGGGCCGCCGGGCCCGCCGCGGTTCCTGCTAGATCTTCCTCAGCCGGACGTTGGCGATGGTATGGTCCGTCGCTTTCTCGAGGATCAGTTGCGCCCGCTCTCGCGTCGGGAGAATGTTCTCGCGGAGGTTGAGGCCGTTGATCTCGCGCCAGATCCTTTTCGCCTCCCGAACCGCGGCCTCGTCGGAAAGCGAGGCGTACTTGTGAAAGTATGACGCCGGATCACGAAAGAGCCCTGCGCGCAGGGAGAGGAAGCGCTCAACGTACCAGGTCTCTATATCCGTCTCGTCGGCATCGATG
>JANLWV010000441.1:0-1772 GCA_031364765.1 Vicinamibacteria bacterium | reverse complement strand
CGAAGCCGCGCGGCTACTGCGAACGCCCGAGACCGACCTCCCGGCACGACGAACGAGAGCATCCCGCCCGGCGCTGTCATCTGCGTCGAGGCAAGTTCGTAGCCGGGATCGCTTCGGAGCCCAGGGTAGTGGACTCGCTCGACTCGAGGATGTTCGGAAAGGAACATAGCCACGGCCATGGCGTTGCTGCAATGCGCGCGCATCCGCCAGGGCAGGGTGCGGATGCCCCTTAGGACAAGCCATGAGTCGAACGGAGAGGGAACTGCACCACCGTGGATCTGCAGTGCGCGGAGGCGCTCGACAACACGGCCGGCTTCGCGGGCAACAATCACGCCGCCCATCACGTCGCAGTGGCCGGAGAGATACTTCGTGGTCGAGTGCATCACGAGGTCAACCCCGAGGGCTAGAGGCCGCTGGAGGAAGGGCGTCGCCCACGTGTTGTCACAAACCGTGAGGGCACCCGCAGAGTTCGCGATTGCCGCGACGCCCTTCAGGTCCGTGACCGCAATCGTGGGGTTGGAAGGGGTTTCCGTCCAAATGAGTCGAGTGGTGGGTCGAAGGGCCGCCCGCACGACCGACAAGTCGGTCATGTCCACGAACGAGACCTCAAGACCCCACGGGCTGAACTGCTCCCGTAGCAGTTTTGAAGTGCCGAAATAGGCATCGAGTGGCGCGACGACGTGATCGCCGGGTGAAAGTGTCTGAAGCACCGTCATCGTGGCGGCCATTCCGGAGGCGAAGGCCACCGCCGAGGCACCACCTTCGAGGCTCGTCATGGCCATTTCCAGCGCCTGACGATTCGGGTTTGCGTCGCGGATGTACTCGTAGCCGGAGGGGAAGGATCCGTCGGTCGACCGCTGAAAAGTCGTCGAGAGGTGGATTGGAGGAACGAGTGCTCCGGTTGCCGAATCAGGCGAGGCCCCGGCATGTACAGCTAGGGTTTCAAAGTGCAATTTCAGTTTGCTCCTTCTGGGCCTCTCCTCGGAGCAGCGTGACGATGGCCTCGACAACGGAGGCGTGAGCTTCCGGGGAGAGTTGCCCGACTGATCGGACTACGATGCCCTCGTTGGCCGTGAATAGCTTGCCTGGTCGAACAAAGCTGTTGCGCTCCAGCCCGCCCGTTTCGAACGAGGTCTTGGTGATCGCCACGGACTGCGGGTCCCCATATCGATTGCTCGTGATCTGGCACCCAATCGGTCACTCCGGCGCGCGCAACTACCAGAGCTGGGCGCAGCTTCGATGCGGACAGGTCTGAGAATGGAAAACGGACGAGGACGACTACGCCTGGGCCAAGGTTGCCCATGCCTGGTCTTCCTCAGGGCGGTTCCAGTCTTCCGCCAAGGCCTCCTCACTCAGAAGAGCGCCCTCCCCGGTGGCGGGAATGCTCAGGACGGTGATGAGCAAGCGAGAGCCCGGCGGCAACACGATGGGCTCTTTCGGGCGGATGACTCCAGCCTCGTCGACCCTTGCTTCGATTGTCGGGTTCATTCGTGGACTTTACTCGCGCAGCGATGGCCCGTCCAACGCAGTGTTAGAGCGCTCATGGGACCCTCATGGCAAACGAGAGCAACGCCTTCTCCCCAAGAGGTATGGCGGTCTCGGTGATTGGCTCGATGTCTTGCGTGTGGAGGGAGAACCCAACTCCATCCTTGATGCCGGTGATCATGATGCCACGCATCTTTGCAGGGGCGAGGTGCCTGGGGCGCGCTGGGTCTGGCCCCGAGCCTCCCGACCAGTCAACGCGGATCGCCGGGACCCCAGAGGCTTCCACC
>JANLWV010000406.1:0-14724 GCA_031364765.1 Vicinamibacteria bacterium | reverse complement strand
AACCTCGATCCGCTCATCGTCACCGGCCTCGACCTGGTGGGCGCTTCGATGCACAACCGGTTCATCGTCGAGAACAAGCCCGGCGCCACCATGCGCCGCGGCGCCAACTACTCAACCTGGTGGAATGGCGGACTGCGTACCGCGGTGTACTTCCATAACCAGATTGGCCTTCTGACCGAGACCATCGGCAATCCCACGCCGGTCGAGATTGAATTCGTGCCGCAGCGCGTGTTACCGACCGGAGACACGCCATTTCCGATCACCCCGCAGAAATGGCACTTCCGTCAGTCCATCGAGTACTCGGTGACCGCGAACTACGCGGTTCTCGACATCGCCTCGCGCCACCGCGAGCAGTTCCTTTACAACATCTACAGGATGGGCCGGAACTCGATCGAGCGCGGAAGCAGGGACAACTGGACGATATGGCCGAAGGACATCGACACCGTACGTGCCGCCGCGGACAAGGAGATGCGCGCGCCTTCCGGCCCGGGCTCCACCATCAACCCCGTGCTCACTCCCGGCGGACTCTTCGCCGCGAACGCTGGAGGTCGCTCGCCCGTGGTGCCGGCGAAGTACTTCGACGAGCTGCGCAAGCCGGCCGACCGGGATGCTCGGGGTTACATCATCCCGGCGAATCAGGCCGACTTTGGGACGGCCGTGAAGTTCGTCAACGCTCTCCAGCGTTCCGGCATCGTGGTGCATCGCGCCACCGCCGACTTCACCGTCGCCGGGAAGAGTTATCCCAGGGGCTCGCTCGTGGTGAAGACCGCCCAGGCCTTCCGGCCGCATGTCATCGACATGTTCGAGCCGCAGGATCATCCGAACGACTTCGCGTCGCCCGGAGGACCCCCGATTCCGCCATACGACAACGCGGGGTGGACCCTCGCCTATCAGATGGGCGTCGAGTTCGACCGGATCCTCGACGGCTTCGACGGCCCATTCCAGGCCATCGCTCCGTCTGAGCTTGCCCGGCCGATCGCCGCCGATGTGACGGGTGCGGGCGCTTCGGGCTTCGTGCTTCCCGCCGCCCAGAATGACTCCGTCATCGTTGCGAACCGCGTGCTGAAGGCGGGCGGCGAAGTCCACCGGATTACGGGAGGGCCGGACGCGGGTGGCTACTACGTGGTCGGAGGCGCCACCTCCACTCCCATCGTGACCAGGGCGGCGGCTGATCTGGGTGTCGCTGCGAAGGCCGCCGCGAAGCCGGCAGAGACGAAAGCCCTCAAGGTCATGCGGGTCGGACTTGCCGACACCTACGGCGGCAACATGCCGGCCGGCTGGATCCGCTGGATCCTTGAGCAGTTCGAGTTCACTTCGGTCGAGCAGGTTTATCCGCAGACTATTGACGCGGGGAATCTGAACGCGAAATACGATGTCCTGATCTTCGCGGACGGGATCCTTCCCGAAAATGACGCTCCCCCGGGCGGCCTCTTCGTTCAGCGTCAGCCGGCCCCCGAGCGGGCCGGAGAGTTCGCGCCCTGGCTCGGTCGCTATTCGGTGGCGAAGAGCATTCCCGCGATCAAGGCTTTCGTGGAGGCCGGGGGCCGGGCCATCGCGATTGGCGAGTCCACCTCCATCGGTCATCATCTTGATCTCGTCGAAGACCATCTCGTCGAGCGGACCGCTTCGGGCAGCAAGAGCCTGGGGCGGGACAAGTATTACGTTCCTGGTTCGGTGCTGCGGGCGGAGGCCGACACGACGCATCCTCTCGCCTGGGGCGTCACCAGGAACGTCGATGTGCTCTTCGACAATTCCCCGGTGTTTGAACTCAAGCCCGACGCGGGCCTGCGTGGCGTGACGCCGGTGGCGTGGTTCCCGAGCGCCACCCCGCTTCGCAGCGGTTGGGCGTGGGGCCAGCACTACCTCGAAGGCGGGGTTGCGGTGGCCGAAGCCAGGATCGGCCAGGGCCGTCTGATGTTGTTCGGACCGGAGATTACATTCCGCGCGCAGCCGCACGGCACTTTCAAGTTCTTGTTCAACAGCATCTACCGTTGATAGGGCGAGGTCGCGCAAGTAATGTCTCGTTTTCGCACTCTTGCGACCCTGCCGCTCTGCGTCCTCCTGTCCGCCTGCGGCGGCGCCACCACCACCCCCACCACCCCCACGCCCGCCCCCACCACCCCGGGCCGGATCACCCTTCATCTGGCCGGCGATTCCACCATGGGCGAAGGACTGCCCGAGAGGCGGCCCGAGACCGGATGGGGCGAATTTTTGCAGGAGTTGTTCAACGACCAGCGCATCGTGGTCTCGAACTACGCCAAGCGGGGACGCAGCACACGCACGTTTCTGAGCGAGGGTTTCTGGGCCGCACTCATCGCGAATGTCAAGGAAGGCGACTATGTCATCGTCCAGTTCGGCCACAATGACGGATCGAGCGACGAGCAGAACACGCCGCCCGAGGAGTATCGCTCCAACCTCGTCCGTTTCGCATCGGAGGTTCGCGCTCGAAGGGCTTTTCCCGTGCTTGCGACTCCGATCGTTGTGCGCAGCTTCAACAGCGACGGGTCGTTACGGGACAGGCACGGCCAGTATCCCGATATCGTTCGATCGGCGGCCTTGGGGACGGGCACGCCCCTCCTCGACATGCAGGTCTTGAGCGCGCAGGTTGTGACCGAGTATGGTCCCGAGCGATCGAAGGAACTCTTTCAGCACCTGGCGCCTGGAGAGCATCCGAACTATCCCAACGGGCTCGCGGACAACATTCACCTCTCGCCCAATGGCGCCCTGGTGCTGGCCCAGCGCGCGGCCCAGGGCATGAGGGATCTGAAGCTGCCCCTCGCCGCGTTCCTGAAGTAGGACTACTTTGCGACGGGCGCGTCGGCCGGCGCCGGCTTCTTTTTGTTGGCTTCGATGTTGACCGTGATCTCAACGTCGTCGCCGAGCACCAGGCCGCCGGTTTCGAGGGTCTGGTTGTAGACGATCCCGTAGTCCTTGCGGTTGAGCTTCGTGGCCAGGCTGAACCCGGCCTTCTCGGTGCCGCGCTGGTCGATCATGGTTCCGCCGAAGTCGACCGGGATGGTGATTTCCTTGGCCATGCCGTGCATGGTGAAGATGCCGGTGACGTTGAACGTGTCGGCGTCCACCGGCGCGATCTTCGTGCTCTTGAACGTGATCTCGGGATTCTTCTCGGCGTCGAAGAAGTCGGCGCTCTTCAGATGGGTGTCGCGCCCGGAGTTCGCGGTGTTGATCGAGGCGGTCTTGATGGTGAACTCGACGGCGGAGGCCGCGGGCTTGCCGGGGACGATGGTGATCGTTCCGGAGAAATCATCGAAGCGGCCGGCGACCTTGGCCACAAAGTGACGGACGCGGAAGGTGACTTCCGAGTGGGTCCGGTCGACGCTGTAGACGTCCTGGGAGAACGCCGCGGAAGCGGCGAGGGTAAGGGCGAGGGCGAGGGGAGTTTTCATGAGAGCGTTCTTTCTGGAGTTGTTGTTAGTTTACGGAGGGTTGGGTTACTGCTTTCTTAAGGAGCTGCATCGTGCCGCGCAGGCGCTGCGGATGGCGTCCAGGGACACGATCAGACGATCGATCTCGGCGCCGCTCAGGCCCGCGAAGAGGACTTCGCTGGCCTGGGGCACGGTGGTGTCGAGTCGGGCGAGAAGGCTGAGGCCTTTCGATTCGATGTGGCAGAGCACCTGCCGCCGATCGGCCCGGGGCCGTTCTCGCCGGACCAGGCCCAGAGCCTCCATCCGGTCGATCAGACGCGTGATGCCGGGGGACTGCTCCACCAACCGCGCGCCGATCTCGAGGGTGGGGAGGCCGGTCTCCTTCGCTCCACGAAGGATCCGCAGGACGTTGAACTGGACGAGGGTGATCCCTTCGGGCTCCAGAACCTCGGCAATCCGCCAGCGCAGGACGTCGGCCGTGCGCAGGAGGCCCACAAAGGCCTCCTCCCTTGTTGAAGGGAAGGGCCTGGTCTGGCGCAGTTCGCGAAGAAGTGAACTCCGGGGCACGGCTGAAACCTAACAGAGCAATAGTTGATATGTCAAGCATATTTGAAAAAGACACCCGAAAGGGAGGGCGGCCTCGGAGCGACCGGTAGACTCATCGCCCCCAATGAACAATCAGATACCGATGGTGGATCTCCGCGCCCAGTACCTGCGGATCAAGAATGATATCGATGCGGCCCTGGCTCGCGTCATCGACACCACCGCCTTCATCAAAGGCCCCGACTGCGGAGCGTTCGAGAAGGAGTTCGCGGCGTTTTGCGGGGTGTCGGCCTGCGTCGGCGTGGCCAACGGAACGGACGCGCTGATCTACGCCCTCCGCGCCTATGGCGTGGGACCGGGCGACGAGGTGATCACGGTGGCGAACACATTCATCGCCACCGGCGAGGCGATTCTGCTGAACGGGGCGAAGCCGGTCTTCGTCGACGTGGACGACGTCACCTACACCCTCGACCCGAACAAACTCGCGGCGGCTATCACGAAGAAGACCAAGGTGATCATTCCCGTTCACCTCTACGGTCATCCGTCGGCCATGGACGCGATCAACAAGATCGCCTGCGATCACGGCATCCCCGTGCTTGAGGACTCAGCCCAAAGTCACGGGGCGACATTGAACGGAAAAAGAGCGGGCGCCCTCGGTCACGCTGCGTGCTTCAGTTTCTACCCCGGCAAGAATCTCGGGGCTTACGGCGACGCGGGCGCGGTCACGTCGAACGACCAGGATTTCATCGCGAAAGTGCGGCAGATCGCGAACCACGGCGGGGGGACGAACAAATATGACAACGTGGTTCTGGGCACGAACTCGCGTCTTGACACTCTGCAGGCCGCGATTCTTCGCGCCAAGCTGCCCTACCTTCAGCAGTGGACTGACGAACGTCGCGAGCGCGTGATGCTCTACGCGAAGCTGCTCGACGGCGTTCCCGGCCTGGTCACACCGAAGGAAGGCCCGGGGGCCCGGTCCGCCTGGCATCTCTACACGGTTCGCACCCCAAGGCGCGATGCCTTGATCGAGGAATTGAAGAAGCACGGCGTGTCCACCGCGGTTCACTATCCGAGGCCGATTCACCTGCAGCCGGCCATGGGTCCGGCGGGCGGGAAAGCGGGCGATCTGCCCGTTTCCGAAGCCCTCTCGCGGGAGGTCGTCTGCCTTCCCCTCTACCCCGAACTGCCCCTGGCCGAGGTCGAGCGTATAGCCTCCCTGGTGCGCGTCTTCCTTACCGCCTCAACCGGCAAATGAAGATTGGCCTTGTGGGGTGCGGCTACTGGGGCAAGAACATTGCCCGCAACCTCCATCAGATGGGCCTGCTGGGCGCCGTCTGTGATCCCAGTCCCAAGGTCCTGGAGAGCGTGCCGAAGCTCTACCCGGGGGCGATCGCCACGAAATCGCTCACCGATCTCCTGAAGTCGAAGGAGATCACCGCGATCGCCATTGCCTCTCCGGCGGCTCTCCATGCCGCCACCGCGAAGGCCGCGCTCATGGCGGGCAAGGATGTCTTCGTCGAGAAGCCTCTGGCTCTGAGTGTTACGGAGGCGAAAGCGCTTCTCGATCTCGCGCGGCGGAAGAAACGAATCCTGATGGTCGGCCACATCCTTCAGTACCATCCGGCGATTCTGAAACTCAAGGAACTCGTCGACGCGGGCGATCTCGGGGACATCCAGTACGTCTATTCGAACCGGCTCAATCTCGGCAAGATCCGCCACGAGGAGAACATCCTGTGGAGCTTTGCGCCCCACGACATCTCCGTCATTCTCCTGCTTCTGGGCCGGTTGCCGAAGAGCGTCACCACCGCGGGTGAGAGCTGGTTGCGCAAGGGTGTGGCCGACGTCACCATGACGACCCTGGAGTTTGCCGCGGGCGCCCGCGCCCATATCTTCGTGAGCTGGCTGCATCCCTTCAAAGAACAGAAGCTGGTGGTGGTGGGCAGCAAGCGCATGGCCGTCTTCGACGACGTCATCAAGGAAGGCAAACTGAAGATCTTCGACAAGGGCGTCGACTGGATGGACGGGCAGCCCGTGATTCGGCAGACCTCCGAGTCGACCCTCTTCTTCCCCGAGCTTGAACCACTTCGCGAGGAACTGCTTCACTTTGCCGACTGTGTGCGAACCCGCAAAACGCCGCGCACCGACGGCCGGAATGGCCTCGATGTGCTGCGCGTTCTTGACGCCGGTCAGCGTTCGCTCGACGGCGGGGGCAAGCCGGTCGCCATCAGGCAGACGCTCTAGAAGACCGGAATTTCAATGTCGGAAAAGAACTATTTCGTTCACGAATCGAGCTACGTCGACGAACCCTCGACCATCGGCGACGGCTCCAAGATCTGGCACTTCTCCCACATCCTCAAAGGCGTCACCATCGGCCGGAAGTGCAACATCGGGCAGAACGTGGTCATTGGGCCCAACGTGAAGATTGGCGACAACTGCAAGATCCAGAACAACGTCAGCGTTTACGAAGGCGTCGAGCTCGAAGACAGCGTGTTCTGCGGTCCGTCGATGGTGTTCACCAACGTCTTCAATCCACGCAGCGAAGTGGTTCGCAAGGACGAGTACCGAAAAACCCTGGTGAAGAAGGGCGCGTCCATCGGCGCCAACGCCACCGTCATCTGCGGCTCGACCATCGGGGAGTATGCGTTTATCGGAGCCGGTTCCGTGGTCACCCGCGACGTGCCCGCCTACGCCCTGGTGATGGGAAACCCGGCGCGGCGCACCGGCTGGATGTGCCGCTGCGGCGAGAAGCTTGGGAAGGCGGGCGCGGGCGAGTCGGCCGCCTGCGCAGTGTGCGGCGCGCGCTACGACGTCGCGTCGGACCGGATTTCCCCGAAACCATAAGCGTTTGCGTTCACGCTTGTGCAAGTCGGGACGTGGACGTGAACGTTGTCGTGAACGAGAGCGCGAACCCAAGCACCGGAGCCCCAAGGCAGGCTACCTCGAGAGGGAACAGCTCGATTCGTTCAGGTTCGCGAAGAAACCAGAAAGAGTCCAGAGTCGGCGAGATAGTCGAAAATATGTGGGACGAGAAGAATCTTGTTTGAGACTGGGATCAACGTTTGGCTGCAGTCGATGGGGTCAAGGGTCGCGACCGCGCTGCTCTCGGGCGTCACCCTGCTCGGCTACCTGCCGACGTACGCTGTTCTGATCGTGACTCTCGCCTTCGGCGTCCGGCTTCGCCCGGGCCTGGCCGTGCTGGGGGCCGTGGTGCTGACCGGCGTCGTCACGCAGGCGATCAAAGAGGCCGTCGCCTTTCCGCGGCCCGATCAGGTCGACGGCCGGTTGATGAGGACATTCGCCTCGGGAGGAGAGGCGATCGTGTCGCGCGGCGGTGCTTTGGGATTCTGGTCGCTGCCGACGTCGGAGGCCATCGAGAAGGTCCGGGCCCGCGACCGCGGCAACTACGGCTTTCCCTCCAGCCACGTCAGCGCGGCCACCGCGTTCTTTGTCTGCACAGCCTGGTTCATGCGCTCCGGTTGGTTGTACGCCTTCACCGCGGCCTGGGTGCCGCTCATGGCCCTCTCGCGAATGTATCTCGGGCGGCACTTCCTCGCCGATGTGCTGGGCGGGCTCGTTATCGCCCTGGGCGTCTCCGCGGCCTGGATCCGCTTCTTCCACGCGCTCGACTCGGTAGAAGGGACGTGGCCCGAAAGGCGCCCGCTGAGAGCGCTCTGGCTTTTGAACCTCGGTCTTCTCTCCCTCACGCCATTCTGGCCGCCGCTTGCCCCGCGGTACGTAGGCGCGCTCACCGGCGTCGCCATCTCGTACTCCTTGGTCCTCGTCACCGGCGCGCCCCGAGACGGCGGCACGAGGTGGCAGCGCGTGAGCCGGGTCCTGCTGGCCCTTACGATCTTCGCGACCACGCTCGGAGTGACGGAATGGGTGCTCGTCTTCGCGGGCCTCAGTGGAGGTCGTCTGCCGCAGTGGTTTGTCGGGGCGATCGCGACCGCGTCGACCTTCGCGGGAACCATCGTGCTGTGCCGGCGGCTCCGGCTCTACGACACCTAGGCCCGGACGTCTAACGCTTCTTCACCCGCGAGGCGTTCTCGGTCACGGCGGCTTTCACCCCTGAGCTCAAAACCGTACCTTGGGTGGATCCGGCCCTGCTCGCCCCAACCGGTCAATGCTTCTTCTTGCCCTTGGCCTTGCCCTGGTTGCCCTTGGACTTCTTCGCTTCTTTCCAATGCTTGTAGTCGTCGCCTTCGACAAGCCGTTGATTTGACCAATGGCCGGGGTCGTAGCGCCAGTGGTCCTCGTCGCGAATGTAAATGGCGGGGACCCAGCGAATGCCGCTGCTCACCGGTCGTTCCCACCTGCCGGGTGTCCATTCCCAGCGGTCGCCGCGCAGGTCCCAATAGCCGACGATCCACACGTCCTCGCGATGGACCTGAACCGGCCTTGGTTCGACGCGGGGCCTCGGAGGAGCCTCCGAGACGATGCGGATGCGCAGTGAACCGATGTCGATGTTGAGCTGCGCGGTCGCAGGAGCCGCGATGACCGCGGCGAGCGAGCTGAGCACGAGTGTTTTCAAAACGCGCTTGTACATTTGAGCCTCCTTGGCAATTCGAGAGCCCTTGGCCCGGATTCATGCAGGGCTTTGCGGGACTGTTCTCATTACACCGTGGCGAGTATCCCAGGAACAGCCGGTCAAGTATGTGCGGCATCGCTCACATGCGCTTCGCGCCGTCGCGAGTCCGTTGGCGGATCTGTCCACGACTCCGGGCGCCGACAGCCGCCAGGGCCTCCCAGGTGAATGACTTCAGGGGAGGCACCCGATCCCGATCCCGGGTCGATTCAGGCGCGCCCGGATCTACCGCCATCTCACGATTACGCGGCCCATCGTTCGCCCTCGGTTTCCATGAGTTCGAGCCTGGATGCGCGGTTGTGCCCGCGCTCGCTTCCAGGACCGCGCATCTCGTCCACATGAACCAGGACGACGCCGCCGATGATCAGAGCGCCTCCGGCCATCTGGGCCGCTGTCGGCGCTTCGCCCAGAAACAGCCAGGCGAAGAAGACCGCGAAGAGAACCTCGGTCAGCCCGACGAACGATGAGAGTTTTGGCCCCAGGGCGCGCGCCGCCGCGATCCCCGCAAGGTACGCGACCGCCGCCGCGACCACCGACAGTCCCAGCACGGGGACGAGCCATGACACCTTTTGGCCCGCGAAGTTCACCTGGCCGAACGATGCCGTCATCGGAACCATTCCCGAGATCCCGGCGAGCAGCAATGTGACGGCCGCGATCGTGAGCCCAAGCCCCGCGATCGTGACGGGCGGCAGATCGTCGTCGCTCTTGGCTGAGAGAACGAAGAAGGTCGCGAGCCCGACCGCGGCTCCCAGTCCCCAGAGAACGCCGACGGGATTGAGACCGCCACCGCCGGTCGATGGATTGAGAACGAAGACGAGGCCGCCGAGCGACAGGATGGAGCCGAACGTGGTCAGGCGGCGAGGCCGCTGGCCGTGCCTCAGCCACATCCAAAAGACGACGAGGATCGTCCCCAGATACTCGAGCAGCAGCGCGATGCCGACTGGGAGGTGGTCGACCGCGTTGAAGAAGAAAAGCTGAGCTCCGGCGACCGCGATCACGCCGTAGCCGAGGATCAGCACGATGTTCTTGCGGATCACGTGGACGCGTCCCCGGAGCGACCAGAGGGTCGGTGCCATGAGGATCAACGCCGCCGCGGTGACGCGGGCCGCGACTGCGGCGGCCGGCGACCAGCCCGCATCGAGAAGGGAACGGGCGAAGGAACCCGATGTGCTGAAGGTGGCGGCTGAGAAGAGGGCGAGCGCGATCCCGGCGCCGCGCGGTGGGGTGGTGGATGTCATGGCGTGTCGTGTCATTGGCAAAGTCGAGTACGCTCGTGACTATAGTGATTTGCCTGACATGAGTCAAGAGTATGTTTGCTGATGACACAGAGGTGGGCCTGGCCTTCGCGGCCGCCCTCGTCAACACGGCGTACGGCGAGAAGCTGCCCGACATCAAGGCCCTCGACGAGTTCGTCCGCGAATGGAAATGGACGGGCCATCGTGCCCGCAACGCCGCCGAACTGAAAGAGGTGCAGGCGCTACGGGTCAAGTTGCGAAGGATCTGGGACGCCTCTGAGGACGAGGTGGTTCGTATGGTGAACGGGCTGCTGCGCGATGGCCAGGCGCTGCCCCAGCTGGTGAAGCACGGTGATTGGGGCTATCACCTTCATGCGACGCCGTCGCATGCGCCTCTCGCCACCCGGATGGCGGTCGAGGTCGCGATGGCCTTCATGGATGTCGTGCGCACCGGTGAACTGCCGCGGCTGCGTCAGTGCGAGGCCTCGGACTGTCGGAACGTTGTGATCGATCTTTCGAAGAACCATTCGAAGCGGTTCTGCGACGACGGCTGCGGCAACCGCGCGGCCGTCGCGGCCTATCGCGAAAGGAAACGAAAGACGACGACGTCCCGCTCGCCGCGGTGAGCGGTGTTTCGGACAGTCGGGTGTATGTTCCGCGCGGAGGCTCCCGCTATGTCACCCGCGGTTACTTTGCTCATTGTCTTCAGCCAGGCGCAGACGCCGCCGCCCGCGCGGTACTCGCTCTCGGTGGACTGTGCCGCGGTGGCGGTGGCCGAGGCGCGCAGCAGCGCCATGGCTCAGTTCAAGGCCGGCGAGGCTTTGATCCTGGCGTCGAAGTGGCCCGAGGCCGAAGCAACTCTTCGCAGCGCGGTGGCCCTCGATCCGCTCCTCGCCGTGGCCCATTACGGCCTCGGTCAGACCTACATGTCACAGAAGCGCTTCAAGGAAGCGGTCGAAGCCTTCTCCACGTCGCGCCAGGCCTTTGGCTGCGTGTCCTGGTCCGAAGATGACCGCAAGCGGCGAACCGAGGAGATTCGCGAGCTTCGGGAGGCCATAAGAAACGCCGACCGGCGCCGCCTGCAGGAGCTCGGTGTGAAGTGGAAGGAGATGAACGGCGATGTCCGGACCTCGGGTGACAAGATGGTCGCGGTCCTGGACGCGCAGCGACGCCTGGAAGAACTGGAGACCTCGCTCAAGGAGGCCAACCCGACACCGCCTGGAGTCACGCTGGCCCTCGGCACGGCTCTCTTCCAGATTGGCGCCATCGCGGAAGCAGAGGTCGAATTCCGCGCCGTCCTCGCTCGCGACCCGCGGTCGGGCGATGCTCACCACAACCTGGCGCTCGTCTGCACGATCACGGACCGCCTCGACGAGGCGGAACGGGAAATCTCCGCGGCCGAGAAGGCCGGCGTTCCCGTGCACCCTCGGCTGAAGGAGGAGTTGGGGCGTCGCAAGCGACTGAAGACGCCGGAGTGACGCCGGCCACCTTGCCGATCCCGAGATAGGCATCGGTTTCCGCATGCGCCAGATCATCGCGAAACTACGCCACGGCCGATCACCAGATCGCGTTGCGATCGTTTCTCGCGCTTCGCGAATGGAACCTCGCGATTCTTTCTGCCTTGCACCCCTCGGCCTGGAGCAGGCTCTATCGCCATCCCGAGCAAGGCGACCTCAGATTCGAGCTGCTGATCAAACTGATCGCCGTCACGACATCAATCACCTGAATCAGCTCAGGCAGATCGCGGGCGCATCCTGATCGTGAGTTCCTAAGGGTTCCTGAGAGCCGAATTCCGTTCAGCCGCGTGCTACGCTCGGCTGCTTCGATGGTTAGAGCCAAGCGCCGGGGTTTCGTGCTTCTGGCCCTGGTCATTCTCGCGACGATCGTCGGTTTTGGCGTCAGCCGAAGCCGCCTGGCGAAGCAGCGTGGATTCAATCCGGATGAATTCGAGCACCTTCATTTCGCCTGGCTGACCTCGCAGGGACAGGTGGCCTACCGCGACTACTTCGATCACCACGCGCCTCTCCTGCATCTTGCCTTCGCGGAATGGCTGAAGATGGGCGATCAGCAGGTGAGGACAGCGCGGTGAAAGCGATGGGCGAGGCGCGGGCGGCCATGCTGGGTCTGACTCTGCTCACACTGTGCACGGGCGCCCTGGTCACGGGGAGGGATTCAAGCGCGGGCGCGGCGCTTGGTTTCACCGCACTTCTGTGCAGCTCTTCGGTCTTCATCGCGAAGAGTCTGGAGTTCAGACCCGATGTGCCGGCCATGCTTTTACTGGTTGTCGCGCTCGGCCTCCGTGCCTCGGCACACAATCGCCTGACCGGACTCGCGTGCGGTCTGGCTCTTCTCTTCACACCAAAGAGCCTTTTCCCAATGGCCGGTCTCATGGCGTCCTTCCTCTGGGCGAGAGAAGGCGAGGGACGTGAATGGCGTCGGTCTCTCGGCCGCTTCGCGCAGGGTTTGTCGGCGCCGCTCCTGGCGATGGCCTTGTGGTTGTTCTGGGGGAACGCGCTTTATCCCGCGATTCGATTCGCGGTCGTCGAAGCCGCCCGCTGGGTGGGGCCTTCGGCCGGGCCGCTGGTCGTCGAATTCATCCGCACGGACATGCCTCTGGTGGCGCTCTTCGTCATGGGCGCCGTCGCGACGGTGAGCCAGTGGCCTGAGACGAGCCTACTTCAGCGTGCCGCTTTCTCGATGACGGTTACGGGTTTCGCGGGGGTTTTTCTTGTCACGTACCCGAGCCGTCAATTCCTGCTCCTGAGCGTGCCGCCGTGCGCGGTGCTCGTCGGCCTTGCCTGGGATCAACTCCTCGGGAAAAGGCTTTCGTCGGCCTGGCAAACCACGGCGGGCCATCTGGTCCTTTCGGCCTGCGTGGCTGCAATCGGCTTCCCGGAGCACGTCCGCGCTTTCGCGCGAGGAAACACCGGAGCCGTCGTGGCGCTGCAGCAGATCGCTCGCAACACCGCTCCCGACGAACAGGTCATGGACGGCTTTCTGGGTTACGCGCCGTTCCGGTCCCACGGGACCTTCTTCCCGTTCCTGCACCGCGACCTGCGGTTGTTGAGAGAGCGCACGGAGTCTCCTTCACTGCTGGCAAGGCTCCAATCGGGGCGCTTGCTCCCCAAGTTCGCGCTGATGAACCATTACCTGCAGGAGGGCGTCGCCCCGGCAGTGTGGGACTTCCTGGAGGCGAACTACGTGCCGCTCGACGAAGACCCCGAGGTGCGGGTTCGGCTTTTTGACAACGGACTCGGCTATTGGAGTGACACCGCACCTCGAAGTCTCGTTCCCACTAGCCGCCCCGAGCCGCATGTCTTGACGCTTGGCGGCTGGAGCGCGCCGCACGAGATCGAAGGGCGGTCCGGTCGGTGGCTCTCGTCCGACGAGCCCTCCGTGCTTCTCGTACCCGTTCGGGAGTCAGGACCGTTCGATTTGTCGATCGACCTGACCACGAGCGGGCCGGTCACGCTGCGAGTGGAGATCGACGGCGTCGCTTTGCCCCTCGCCGACTTCGCGGCTGGATCGCGAACGCATCACTTCGAAACGTCGGGCCACGTCTTTCGATCGGGCTTGAACCGAATTGTTCTCACCGGCCGAGCCCTTGGCCGGCGACGCTGCTTCGTTTCGTCTCTCCAGCTCATTGACCCTGGCCGAGCCCATCGCGGGGCTCAGACGCCACCCGGCCGCTAGTGTTCTGTAACAGAAATACGGCACATAATCCGCCGCCGATGCATCCCGGATTGCCGCGTTGCTCGTGGCCCAAGGCCAGGCTTGCGCTTCCCCAAGGGGAAGCTTCGCGCTCGTTGCATGTATTCAGTATGCGTCCTCCCGAGCCGTTCGACGAAATCATGCGCATCGGTACGGTGCGCTTTGAAGGCGATCTGCGGTCCATGTTGAGTGCTCCTGAACGGGATGTGTCAATTTCCGACGGGGCGGCGGCCCTGTCGGCGGGAACCTAAAGCGTCATGCGATCTACAACCGGGGGGTCCACAACCGCGCATCCCCGGATTCGACGTTGGCCCGGCAACAGCACGAACATCGACGGGACGGTCACCACGATTCCGGAGCGGTGACGGGGAGGGGCGTTCGAGAGAGTGCTCGGGCCACTATGTAGCATCCTACTTGAATAGTTTGCTATCTATGAAGTATCTTCTGCCTCGGAGAATCCCTCATGGGCAAGAGTTATCTCACCTTTTCGGCGGCGGTCGTCCTGCGGGCGGTGGCCAACGGCTACCTGTACGGTTTTGACGTCAGCGACATTACCGGCCTGCCCAGCGGAACGGTTTACCCGGCGTTGCGGCGGCTGGAAGACAACGGCTACCTCATTTCCAAGTGGGAGAAGCACACGATCGCTCAGGCGGAGGCCCGCCCAGCCCGCAAGTATTACGAGATGACGCGCGCCGGGGAAGAGGCCTTGAACGAGGCGATCAGGCGTTACCGGCTCTTGGAGCAGCGCGAAACCAGACCGGAACGCGCGCTCAGACCGACGAAGGGTTGACCGGAACCGCGCCATGAGCCCACACGAGCAACCGCCCAAATCCAAAACGTATCTGTGGTTGATCCGCCTGGTCGGCCTGATGGTGCCGCGCCGGCTCCGCGCGGATTGGCGGAAGGAATGGGAGGCCGAGCTGCGCTGCCGCGAACTGCGTCTGGCGGACTGGGGGGAGCGCAATTGGAAAAGAGACATTGACCTGTTGTCACGCGGCGCGGGCTCAGTCTGGGACGCGCTGTGGCTGCAACGGAAACGACTGGAGGACGACATGATTCAAGACCTGCGCTTCGGCGCGCGCATGCTGCTCAAACACAAGGGCTTCACCCTGGTGGCCGTTCTTTCGCTGGCCCTCGGCATCGGCGCGAACACGGCGATCTTCAGCGTCGTGAACACCGTCCTGCTCAATCCGCTGCCCTACCAGGACCCCGACCGGCTGGTCATGGTCTCGGACAACAACGCCGAGCTGGGCCGCAGCCACGC
>JANLWV010000391.1:0-2781 GCA_031364765.1 Vicinamibacteria bacterium | reverse complement strand
CGTGGACCTGATAGGTACCCGGGGTAACCGGGGCGCTGCTGCTGATATTTCCGTTCGACAGGTTTTCATACGTAATCGCGGGTGACCCAAGGCTCACCCCGCCCACGCCGTTGACCGTACCGGTGACTCCGTGGGGCTGTCCGTCGTATGCGAAGGTTCCTGCCCCCGTGATGCTGATCGTCGGCGTCGCTTTAAGGATGGTGAGCGGTCCGGAGCCGCTGCTCGCAAGGAAATTGGTATCGCCCGCGAAGCTTGCGCCGACGCCCGTCGGATAGGTCCCTGCGTTCACGCCCGCGAGCGACACGGGAAGCGTTGCTATCCCCGAGCCATTTGTCCCGGCACCGCCCACGCCCGCACCGTTCCGGGTGAAGGAAATGAGCCTGCCGATTAACGGGGAGCCAGCCGACGTGAGCCTGGCCTGGAAGGTGGCGGTGCCGCCGTATGTGCCGGTCCCGCTCACGTTCGTGATCTGTGTCGTGTCGGCCTGTTGAACCTGCAGGACGAGTTGGACGTTCGAACCGGAGCCGAAGCTGCTCCCGAAAATGAAGTTTGTGTTGGCTGCGGGGGGGAAGTCTCCCCCAAAGGCAATGAGTTGGCCAAGTCTCGCTTGAACTGCGATGATTCCCTGGCTGCTCAGGGGCACGCTGATCGGCGACACCGACGTGGGGTTGATGAAGCTGGACCCGTAGACGTTTCCCGACCCAAGGTCGTTGAAAATGCCAACCTGCCCGGAGTTGCTCGCGCTGAGAGTACCAATCGGTGTGCTGACGTCGAACAGTGTGAACGTGCCGGCGGGACCAAAGCCGGATGGATTCACCGCTTGAAGAGTCGCGCTCGTCACCGTCCCGGAGATGCCCGCAAGGTTGAACACGAAGAAGTTGTGCCATCTGAGAAACCCAAACTGCGAGACCTGCTGGAGGCCCGAGATGTAATTCTTGTTGCTCGCGTCGTGGAATCCGCCAGCGTCGTACCAGCCGGCATCCGTGACGTTTCTTATGATCTGCACGCTGGCGTCGGTGAACAGCATCTCTGCGTGGTACTCAGGAGCCGTGGCCGCATCCGCAGTGAACAGGAACAGGCTGCCCTCCGAATCATCCGGGTTCACGTACCAGAAATCCTCGAAGGCTCCGTTCCCATCCGTCACGACTTCCCACGGGGTGTGGCCCGAGCCGTCTTCCGCGTCACCCTCGGCGTGCGCGATTCTGAGCATCACGACCGCATTCGCCGGGAATCCTGCCCCTGTCAGCCTCGCCGTTTCGCCGGGTTGGTAGTCCGTCTTGTCGGTGGCGATCCGAGGCCCGACTCGTGGCGCACTCGGATCGTCCGCCTCCTGGCTCGACACCTCCGCAGGGGCGGGGGCGCTGAACTCACCCGTCCATGGCACGAACATGACGTTGTTGCTCTCGGGCAGAGGCAGGGCGGCTCGCGCCCAGGAGCCAAGGCAAGCGACGCAAATCGCCAGGGAAACCCATAATCTCGAGACCGGTTTCATTGGGAAGCCTCCTCAGGACGCGCGACCGAGCGCCGCAGACACACGAGCTTTTCAGCAACGGGGATTTTGAAAGAACTTTTACTCCGCGGCTTCACCTCTGTCAAGGGGGCGGTCCCGACCCTCAAGCCTGTGACTTCAGCGTGATGGGAAGGCCCTTTGACTTCCACTCCGCCATGCCGCCTTTTACATCGACGACATCCCTGACGCCCATCTCCCTCAGGATCTCGGCCCCCATGATCGAGCGGTACCCGCTGCCGCAAACCACGTACGTCTTCATCGTGGGATCGAGATACGCGGCGTGATCTTCGAGCACATGCAGCGGCGCGTGGATGGCGCCCGCGATGTGACCAGCGGACCACTCGCCGCTGCGACGCACGTCAACCACCTGGAACGTTTTCCCGGTCTTCGCTTCCGAGCTGACCAAGCGATCCTGGAGCGTGTGAACCGTCACCTGTTGCGTGGTATCCACCGGGAAACCGGCCTGCTTCCATTCTGAAATCCCCCCGGCCAGCCATCCCACGACCCTTTCGAGACCGACGCGGGAGAGCCGCATCCTCGCTTCGCTCGCGGCCGCTTCGTCTTTGGCGACAATCAGGAGATCGCGGCTGGAATCCAGAAGCGTGCCCGCCCACGAGGCAAACTGACCCAAAAGGCCGATGTTGAGCGACTGCGGCACCGAACCCTGCGCGTAGTCCTCGGATGAACGAACATCGAGAACGGCGGCGCCCCGGTCACGAAGCTGCTTGAACTCAAGGGCGCTGAGCGCCTTCGGTTTCATCCCGGGTTCAAGGCTTGCCGCTCCCCGGCGATTGATCTCGACATCCAGCGGGAAGTAGGGGGGCGTCTCGGGCGGGTCGGCGGTCAGGAAACGGACGAACTCGTCGCGGCTCATCGGCTGGAGGGCCACATTCGAAAGGCGTTGCCGGCCCATCGTCGAGTACGTGTCCTTGGACAGGTTCTTCCCGCACAGCGACCCGGCTCCGTGAGCGGGATAGACGAGAACGTCATCGGGAAGGGGCAGAAGTTTGGAGTGCAGCGAATCATAGAGAACACCCGCCATGTGCTCGGCGGTGAGGCCCTTGCTGCCAAAAAGGTCGGGACGGCCAACATCGCCGATAAAGAGCGTGTCGCCGGTGAGAACCATCTGCGGACGTTCCGATGCCTTCAAATCGGTCACCAGCACCGAAACGCTCTCGGGCGTGTGGCCGGGCGTATCGAGAAAGGTGAGCGTCAGCCTCCCCAGGGAGACGATGTCCCCATCCTTGACGCCCTGATGAGGGAAGGTCGCG
>JANLWV010000381.1:0-3284 GCA_031364765.1 Vicinamibacteria bacterium | reverse complement strand
CCGGTCTCGCGCTCGAGAAACGCGAGGTGTTGGAGGGCGAGCGACATCCCGGGTCGCTCGGCCACGACCCGGCGAACGAGGGAGAGGGCCGCCTGCAGGTCCCCGGACTCATAGAGGGTGACGACGTCCTCGATCTCGCCGTTCAGCCGAATCAGCTTCTTCGGATCGTCGTCGATCGTGTAGCGACTCTTGACCGGGGCGCTTGCGCTCGCGTAGCCGAGGCTGCGCAGCCGCTCGCGCGTCTCGGCGCTCTCCTCGCCACGGGCCGGGCCTCGGTCCTCGGCGCGCAGGCGCGTGAGGGCCGACCGCACCTGGTCAAGGATCGAGGGTTCCCTGGCCGCGAGGTTCGTCAGTTCACTGGGGTCGGCGTCGAGGTCATACAGCTCGGGCTCGGGCAACTCGATCAGCTTGTACCGATCGCGCACGAGCCCGACGAGCGGCGCCCATCCGCGATTGAGGGAGGCGGACAGGGCCTCGAAGTACGCAGGCGCCGCCGGAGCGGCACCGCGTCCGTCGGCAAGCGAGAGGAGGCTCCTCCCCGGGAGTCCCTCGGGCAGTTTCAAGGCAAGCGCGTCGAGCAGCGTCGGAAGCAGGTCGATGTGTCGGACAGGGTCGCGGACGGTGGCCGGCGCAAACAGCCGCGGGGAATACACGATTAGCGGCACGCGCAGGGTCGTCTCGTAAGCAAAAATGCCGTGCGTCTTCTCGCCGTGCTCTCCGAGGCCCTCGCCATGGTCGCCGGTGAGTGCTACCAGGGTGCGGCCGTTCGCCCCGTCGCTGAGCAGCGGTTCGAGGAGCGGGCGCAGGATCGCATCGGAATACGCGACCTCGCCGTGGTACGGTGACGCCGCGAACCGCGATGCGTAAGGCTCCGGCGGAACGTAGGGGAAGTGCGGCTCGTAGATGTGCACCCAGGTGAAGGTCGGGGCGCTGCCCGGTTGCGCGAGCCAGCGCCTCGCCGCCTCGACGGTCCGCGCGCCGGGTCGTTCCTGCATGACGAACGCCGTCCGCGTCTCGGGATCGCCGAGCCGGTCGTCGTACACGTCGAAGCCGCGGTCGAGACCGAAGCGCGAGTCGAGCGGGAACGCGCTCACGAACGCCCCGGTGCGGTAGCCCTGCTGCTTGAGAAGGGTGGCGAGCGTCTCCACTCCCGGGGGAAGGCGGAAGCCTGAGTTGTCCCGCACTCCATGGTCGAGCGGATAGCGGCCGGTCAGGATGTTGGCGTGCGAGGGAAGGGTCACCACGTTTTGCGCGTGGACGTTCTCGAAGCGCACGCCAAGGGCGGCGAGGCGATCCATCCACGGCGTCTCGGCGGCAGCGTTGCCGTAGGAGCCGAGAGCATCCGCGCGCAGGGTGTCGACGGTGATCAGCAAGACGTTCAGCCTCGCTTCGCGACGCTCGGCCTTCGGACGAAGCCGCAGCCCGAAGCCGACGGCGCCGATGGCCGCAACCGCGATGACGATGGCAAGCAGACCTTTCGGCCGTCGGCGCGGCGCGCCGGGCGATACCGGAGCGGGCCCGCTCGGCAAAGGCTCAACGCCGCGTCTTGATTTTCGCGCCACGCTTAAAATCACGTCTTCGGCCCCCGGCGTTGCCCCCGAGCGGAACCCCGCCCATCAAACTCTCCATGCCGTCCGCGACCATTTCATGGGGCGGGATGATAGTCCGGGCGAGCCGGGCGACCATGGCTCCGCTCATCCCCTACAATCTCGCTCGTGGCGTCGAAGAGGGTGAAGAAGAAAGGCCGGGCCGACGCGCGCGGCGCCGAAACGACCGGGGTTTCCGAGATCCCGGGAGGACCGGCGCCGGCGCGATCAGAAAATGGCGCGTCTGCCCGACGCGGACGGCGCCGGCTCGCCGCGATCATCCTCCTTGGTGTCGCGTTCGCGGCCATCGCGTGGTGGCTCTACCCGCGGCAGGACCCGCGGCCGAACCTGCTGCTCGTCACCATCGACACCCTGCGCGCCGACCACGTCGGGGCCTATGGGGCCACGTCGTCGCAGACTCCGACTCTCGACGCCCTGGCGTCGCGCGGCGTCCGCTTCGCAAACGCGCTCTCCGCAGCTCCGCTCACCGGACCCTCGCACGCGACGATCCTGACCGGGCTTCTTCCTCCGCAGCACGGCGTGCGAGACAACATCGTCTTTAGCCTGAACGCCCGTCACAAGACATTGGCGACGCGGCTCAAGGCCAAGGGCTATCGGACCGGCGCATTTGTCGGCGCCTATCCGGTGGCGGCGGCATTCGGATTCCGCCAGGGCTTCGAGGTCTTCACCGAGAATTTCAAGGAGAGCGAAGAGCCCGGTGCCGGTGCGCAGCGACCCGCGAACGAAGTCGTCGACGATGCGCTCTCCTGGCTCTCCAGGCCGGCGGGCGGCCCCTTTTTCGCCTGGGTTCACCTCTACGATCCGCACGCGCCGTACACGCCACCGGAGCCGTACCGCACGGCGTTCGCCGGAAGGCCTTACGACGGCGAGATCGCGTTCGCGGATGCGCAGCTCGGCCGCCTGTTCGACTCGCTCAAGAGCTCGGGCCAGCAGTCGAACACCATCGTCGCGGTTGTCTCGGATCACGGCGAATCGCTCGGGGAGCACGGCGAGCTGACGCATGCGGTCCTCGTCTACGGGTCCACGCTCCACGTGCCGCTCGTGATCGCCAGTCCGGGAATTACAGGCGGGGCGACCGTCGAGGCTCGCGTCTCGACGGTCGACCTCGTGCCGACGCTCCTGCGACTGCTTGGGTCCGAGGTGCCTGCGGAGTTGATCGGGCGAGACCTGAGTGCGGCGATGCGCGGCGAGCGCCTTCGGCCCGAGCCCCTCTACGCGGAGAGCCTCTTCGGCCGTCTGAACTGCCGATGGGCCTCCCTACGCGCCTGGGTCGACGGCGATTTCAAGCTGATCGACGGCGGCAGGACGGAGCTGTTCGACCTGTCCCGGGATCCCAAGGAGTCGACGAACCTCGCCAAGCAGGAAACGGCCCGCGTGGGCCGCATGCGCGAATCGCTCCGCAAGGCCGTCGCCAAGATGGCGCCCGAGGGCGACCGCGCTCCGACGGCGGCGATCACGCGGGAACAGGAGACTCTGATCAAGAGCCTCGGGTACGTGGGCGGCACCGGCGGCGCTGGCGAGTTGGACCAGCCCGGTCTTCCCGATCCACGCGACCATGTCCACGAGTACGAGCGCCTTCAGTTGATCCTGCGGGCGCAGAACATCCCCCTGGCCCAGGCCTCGGCCGAAGCCGCCGCCATCGCCCTCAAGGACCCCGGGAATCCGTTCGCGCACAAC
>JANLWV010000380.1:0-16204 GCA_031364765.1 Vicinamibacteria bacterium | reverse complement strand
CGCGCGAATCGCCGAGGAGAAGGGGCGCGTCGTGGTGGTGAACTTCTGGGCGGTCTGGTGCGAGCCGTGCAAGCGCGAAATGCCCATGCTGGCCCGGCTGTCGAATGAGTATGCGTCACGCGGCGTCACTTTCATCGGCGCCTCGATTGACGACGAAGAAGAGATGGAGAAAGCGAAGACTTTCGCGCGTAAGAAGAATGTCGCGTACCCGCTGATCTTCGGCGCGACCACCGCGGAGATGATCGCTTTCCGGCTCGGAGACGCGGTTCCGGTCACTGTCCTCCTCGACCGCGAAGGCAGGCCGAGGTTTCGGATGGTCGGCGAACTCAAGGAAGCCGACCTTCGACAAAGACTCGACTGGCTCCTGGCTCCGGCCCTAAAGGACGCCCCCCCCGAACTGGTTCTCCCCTCCGGTATGAGTGTCGATCATTTCAAGGACGACCACGAGACGGGTGAAAGCGAAGAGCACAAACACGAGGAAGAAATGGAAAAGAAGGAGAGCGGCTCGGCGGTTCCGGGCTGACCCCTTTGACCCGGCGAGGGAAGGGCGATCCGTGGGATCGCCGGGACATCACAAGGCCGGTTCATCTATTCGTTGCGCTTCATTCCCGACGAGATCGATCGCGCGAAGCTCCGCACCACGCTGCTCTATCTCTTCACCGACCGGATCCGCGCGGGGATCGAATGGAACCCTCTCGCGGACGACGCCTCGCTTCTGGTCAATCTTCACCTCGTTCGCGAAGGGAAGAATCGCCCGGCGGTGATTCTTGGCCTCTCGTCCGACCGCATCGGCACGCCGTCCGGAAAATCCGTCTTTCTGACCGCGAGCTACGACCTCAAACCACTCACCGGACTCTCGCTCGCACCGTACGTGGGTTTGGCTCATGGCACGTTCGAAGGCAAGACGCGGGCGATTGCCGGTGTCAACGTTCGCCTGTCGTCGTCCCTCTCCGCTCTCGCCATCTTTGATGGCGTCCACCTGCATGAGGTTCTGAGTTTCGAGCGCGGCCGCCACGGTCTGTCGATGGTTCTCGTACGAAGCGGCAGGCGGATGGGCGTGAGCTACAACGTGGTTTTCTAGAGCGCCGTCCCCGAAGCTCGTCAGACCGTTGTCACATTTTCCATGGAGTTAACGCGCCGGTACCCTCTCGTTCTCTTTTGCGCCTTAGGCTTCCCCGTCGAACCTCTGGGCTCGCTGCCTGGGCCACCAACATGAACGGAAGGAAGAAGAAAAAACTCATGAGAACCGCACTCAAAACGCTCGCCACCGCCCTCGCCTGCGTCATCGCTTTTTCGAGCGCCGCCCTGGCCCAGGGGTTCTTCTACAAGGAGGCCCTCAAGGACGGTCGCGTCTACGTCTTCAACCTCGGCGCGGAGTACGAGCGCTGGGCAGCCACCGGAGAGACCGGGCGCGCGATCACCAAGCTGAACTACGGCCCCGGCGGCGAAACCGTGGTGTTCGATTCTGAAGAAGCGATCGACCTCTACAACTTCAAGCACGAGATCGCCGAAGTGGTGACGAAACCCAAGCCGCCGAGGCTGGAACTGGTCTGGCGGGACGGAAAGACGCGCATCACCACCGACTCGGCTTATCTGGAGATCTCGACGCGTCTGCAGATGCGCTACACCCACGAACTGCCCGACGACTCCGTCCAGCTCGCCGGCACCGCCGCGAAGGGCGACGACAAGGGTTCGTTCCGAATTCGGCGCGCAAAGTTCAAGCTCGAAGGCTGGGCGATGAAACCCTGGCTCACTTACGAGTTTCAGATCAACATTCCAGCGGTTACCGGAACGAACCCTGGAGCCATCCTTGAAGACGCGTCGATCGACGTTGACGCGACCAAGGGTCGAAACAAGTTCCGGATCAAGTTCGGCCAGTTCAAGCCGTCCTGGGGCCGGCAGGAGATGACGTCGTCGGGCTCTCAGAGCTTTGTCGACCGCTCCGAAGTTTCGAACCAATACGCGCGCGGCCGAGAGACCGGCCTGGCGCTGTGGGGTACCACGGCCAACAACAAGATCGAGTGGCGAGCGGGACTGTCCAACGGCAACAGCGTGACCCGGACCGCGAATGACAACGACGCGTTCCAATACAACGCCCGGGTGATGTTCCAGCCGAGCGGCCGTCAGGCTCTTGTGCAGCGGGCCTGGATTTCCGGGCCTTTCTACTCCGAGGGGGATTTTGAATCGGCGGACTTCCCGCTCTTCGCCATCGCGGCGAACTTCGAGAAGAACGATTTTCACCGCACGACCACCGGCAATGATTTGAAGGACACGGTCTACGGCCTTGATCTCGTCTACAAGTACAAGCGCTTCTTCGCCACCGGTGAGTACTTCCTGCGCGAGCGAACGCCGGAGACCGGCGCGAAGTTCAACTCGGATGGTTTCTTCGGCCAGGCGACGTATCTGCTGACTTCGAGACGGACGTGGGAAGTCGGAGTCCGCTATGGCCAGTTCGATCCGACTGACCAGGCGGGGTCGAACCTCCGCAAGGAACTTCGGGGAGCGCTTTCTTACTACTATGGCCGGCACAACCTGAAGGTCCAGGCCGACTTCGGCCAGCTCCAGGATCAGGCGGCCAATACCGGTAAAGGTACTAACAACAAGGAGTTCCGGCTCCAGTCTCAGATCGTTTTCTAACCGCCAACCGCGAGAGTTAACCCAGAACTAACGTTGGCGTAACTCATGCTTGTTATGTGGCCGGTAGGGTCTGTTTGGCTAAGCAAGCCCACAATTTAAGAGGACTCTTCCAAATGAATCACGTTCTACGCACCGCGGTCATCGCCGTTCTGCTCGCCGCCGCCACACAGGCTCAGCAGGTTCAGGTCGACCCCGCCCTGCCCTCTTACCAGAAGGTCAGCGGGGTTTCCGGCAACCTCAACAGCGTCGGCTCCGACACGATGAACAACCTCATGACCCTTTGGGCCGAGGCCTTCACCAAGATGTACCCGAACGTGAAGGTCCAGGTCGAAGGCAAGGGTTCCTCGACCGCGCCGCCTGCTTTGATCGCCGGCACCGCGCAGTTCGGTCCGATGTCGCGCGCCATGCGCGCAACCGAGATCGACCAGTTCGAACAGAAGTACGGCTTCAAGCCCCTCCAGTTCCGAACCTCCTACGATGCTCTCGCGGTGTACGTCAGCAAGGACAATCCGCTTGAGAAGTTGACGCTCGCGCAGGTGGATGCCGTCTTTTCCAAGACGCGACGCCGCGGCTCGAAGACGAACGTCACGACCTGGGGCCAGCTCGGTCTCACCGGAGACTGGGCGAACCGGCCCGTGAGCCTCTACGGCCGCAACTCGGCCTCGGGCACGTACGGCTTCTTCAAGGAGCATGCGCTGAACAACGGCGACTACAAGGATCAGGTCAAGGAGCAGCCCGGCTCCGCATCGGTGGTTCAGGGTGTCACCGGCGATCGCTTCGGCATCGGCTACAGCGGCATCGGCTACCGCACGTCCGGCGTGAAAGTTGTAGCCGTCGCCGAGGCCGAGGGCAAGGAGTATTCCTCGGGCAGCTATGCCGACGTGAAGAGCGGGAAGTACCCGCTCAATCGTTTCCTCTTCCTTTACGTCAACCAGGCGCCCGGCAAGCCGGCCGATCCCCTGGTGCGCGAGTTCCTCAAGCTCATCTTCAGCAAGGAGGGCCAGGAAGTCGTCTTGAAGGACGGTTATCTGCCCCTTCCCGCCGACATCGTGAAGCAGGAGCTCGCGAAGATCCGCTGAGGCTCAGGCGCCGGAAAAGCCGCGGCGCCGCCAGGACATGAAGGATGCCAAACCCGAATCCGTAAGGCATCGGATGCAATCCGCCTCGGAGCGGATCGCCAGGGTCAAGCGCTGGGACCGCGTGGCGCGCGGCGTCATCACGGCGGGCGGTCTCGGCATTGTGGTCAGCGTCCTCTTCATTTTCCTTTTTATCCTTGGAGAAGCGTGGCCGCTGTTTCGGGCGGCGACCACAACCCGCCTTGAGAAATCGGAAGACGCCTCCGTTCTGCGGGGCGCGCTCGCTCTCGGGACCGACGAATATCAGCAGAAGCTCTTTGGCCTTCTGCCCAAGGGATCTCTCACCCTTTCGAACATTGAATCCGGAACCATCGACAGGGAAGAGACGCTTCCGGTCCTGAACGGAGCGACGCTTACGTCCGCGGCGCGCAACGCTACCGGCAGCCTTCTGGTCGCGGGAACGTCGGATGGCCGGGCGTCCCTCATTCACCTGAGGTTCCAGCCGGTGTACGGGGGCGACAATCTCACCGATGTCTCGAGCGAGGTTCGTGTGGAGCCCTGGGTCGAAATGGATCAAGGCCGCCGCCCGCTCCGCCTCGTGGACGGACGGGAACGCGATGGCGCTTTGGTGCTGGCCGCGGTGGCGGGCGAACGCGAGATCGTGGTGGCGCGAAGGAAGCCTGAAGAGACCGTCTTCACGCGTCAGACTCTGGAAGTTGGGGTTGGAGAAAGGGTCACTCACCTTCGCCTGGGCCGCACCGATCTGCTGGCCGCCGCCACCGACCGCGGCGGCCTGTACCTGTGGGAGCTCGGCGCAGACATTCGTCTCGTGGACAACCGGTCGCTCGCCCCCTTAAGCGTGACAGCTCTTGCCTGGGCCAACGCCGACATCTCCTTGCTGGTGGGCGACGACCAGGGCGGGATCGCGGCCTTCTTCCGGGTGCGATTGAACGACGACGATCCGGAACCCTCGCTGGTTCGTGCGCACGTTTACGCGAAGCAGAGCGCCGCCGTGGTCGACCTGGTTCCTTCGGTGCGCGACAAGAGTTTCCTCGCGGTGGGACGGGATGGCTCCTTGCGCCTGGTCCATCTGACTTCCGAGCGGACGGTGGCTTTGCTTGCGTCCCCGGATGCCCCGATCGCGCTCGCCGTCATCGCGCCGAAGAGCGATGGGGTTCTCGCGACTCTCACCGACGGAAGGCTCGCCCGCTACGGGGTCGAGGCGCCCCATCCGGAGATTTCGTCTCGCGTGCTCTTCGGCAAGGCCTGGTACGAGGGTTATCCCGAGCCTCAGTATGTCTGGCAGTCGACCGGATCCACCGACGAGTTCGAATCGAAGTTCAGCCTCGTGCCCCTTGTCTTCGGCACCATCAAGGCCACGGTCTACGCCATGCTTTTCGCCGTCCCCATCGCGATTCTGGCCGCTCTCTACACCTCGCAGTTCGCGCATCCGACTATCCGCCAGAAGATCAAGCCCACGGTTGAGATCATGGCGGCCCTTCCGAGCGTAGTGGTCGGCTTCATCGCCGGCTTGTGGCTCGCCTCACGCGTGGAGGAGCACATCGTCCCCGTGCTGTTGATGGTCATTCTCCTTCCCGCCCTCGGAACCTCCGGTGTTTTGTTCTGGGACGCCCTGCCTCACCGCATTCGCAGTGGTCTCCGCCCCGGTACGGAGCTGGCGGTGGTCGTTCCGCTCTGCCTTCTGGGCGGAATGATGGCGCTGGCCATCGGCCCGTCGATCGAGCGCACGCTTTTTGGCGCCGACTTCAAGGGCTGGCTCGCGACGGCGACCGGACTTGTCTACGACCAGCGCAACTCTCTGGTGGTGGGCCTCGCCATGGGGTTTGCGGTCATACCGATCATTTTCACCATCACCGAGGACGCTTTCTCCAGCGTGCCTCAGAACCTGACCGCAGCCTCGCTTGCCCTGGGCGCAAGCCGCTGGCAGACCGCGCTCCGGGTGGTGTTGCCCACGGCGAGTCCGGGGATCTTTTCGGCCGTCATGGTCGGCTTCGGGCGCGCGGTGGGCGAGACCATGATCGTCCTCATGGCCACGGGCAACACCCCGGTGATGGACTGGTCGATCTTCAACGGCATGCGCACGCTCTCGGCCAACATTGCGGTCGAGATTCCCGAGGCGCCCAACGGAGGCACGCTATATCGAGTCCTGTTCCTGGCCGCGCTGCTTCTCTTCGCCATGACCTTCGTGGTCAACACCCTGGCCGAGGTCGTCCGCCAACGCCTTCGCGAGAGGTACAAGGCCCTGTGACCGGCAAGGCGCCGAAGAAACGCTCCCGTCCGGCCGGCGAATCGCTGGTGTGGTTCACCGCGAGTGCGTTGGGGCTCTGCCTGATCATGATAGGCGGACTGATCGCGGTGATCCTGACCAACGGACTGGGTTTCTTCTGGCCGCGCCCCCTGGAGCAATTCACGCTCAAGGACGGATCCACGCGCCTCGCCGAAGTCTCCGCTCACGAGGGCATTCCGAACCCCGGTTTTCCCGACCACCTGGTCAACCAGCGGACGCTTCTGAAGGTCGGCAATCGCGACCTCCTGGGTGTCGACTTCGAGTGGGTGAATGACGCCGAGATCGTCAGGCGCGAAGCGCCCGCCGATGCGTGGTTCGTCGAACGCCGCGAGTACGGTCCATTCATCGGGTTCCCGGTTCGGATCAACGAGTCGGGTCGCGAGTTGGCGGCGTCGCCTCGGGCCGTGGCGGATTTGCTTGGTTCCCGGCTCAAGATCGCCGACGAGGATCGGGCCACGATTCGTCGCCTGGAAAAAGACGAGATCGGGACCATCAACATGCGCATCGAACGGGCGCGCCTTCTCGCGAAAACGATCGACGCACAGGCGCTTGCCGAACGCGACCGTCTGAACGCCACGGTCGCCGCCCAGCAGCAGCTTTATGCGGTGAAGCAGGAGGAACTGGCCAAGGTGGTCGAGAAGGCTGCCGCCGCGACCCTGGTTCTGCGTGCGGCTTCGGGAGAGGAAAAGGAGCTGCGTCTTCTAGACGTCTACCGCGCTTACCCTGCCAACGCCCTTTCCTGGTTCCAAAGGGTTTCCATCTACGCCGGTCGCCTGGGTGGTTTCCTCTGGGACGATCCGAGGGAGGCGAACACCGAAGGCGGCATTTTCCCGGCCATCTTTGGCACGGTGATGATGGTGTTCCTCATGACCCTGGTGGTGGTTCCAACCGGCGTGCTCGCCGCTTTGTATCTGCGCGAGTACGCGACTCAGAGTATTCCGGTGCGGATTGTGCGGATCGCGGTGAACAATCTTGCCGGTGTCCCCTCCATCGTCTTCGGTGTTTTCGGCCTAGGTTTCTTCGTCTACACGATTGGCGGAAGCATCGACCGCGCGTTCTATGCCGAGGCTCTGCCCACGCCGACCTACGGAACCGGCGGGATTTTGTGGGCTTCTCTGACTCTGGCTCTGCTCACCGTGCCGGTGGTGATCGTGGCCTCCGAGGAAGCTCTGGCCGCCGTTCCTCGATCCATTCGCGAAGCCTCGCTTGCCCTGGGCGCCACCAAGTTTCAGACCATCCTTCGTGTGGTCCTGCCTTCGTCGGCCCCCGGTATCCTCACCGGTCTCATCCTGGCCATGGCGCGAGGCGCCGGCGAAGTGGCGCCGCTCATGTTGACCGGTGTGGTGAAGCTCGCCCCCGACCTTCCTCTCGATTCTGTGTTTCCGTTCTTCCACCTCGACCGCAAGTTCATGCATCTGGGGTTCCACATCTACGATGTCGGCTTCCAGAGTCCGAATGTCGAGGCCGCAAAGCCCATGGTCTACATGACCACCATCTTCCTTCTGCTGATTGTTGTTCTCCTGAATCTCACCGCCATCATCGTCCGCAACCGCCTGCGGCGGCGATTCCAAACCTCCGCCTTCTAAGCCCGTGCCAGAACCGACTCAAGAGACCATGACCGAAGAAGGCGCGAGCCCCATCCGAATCCGCACGGAGGTGACTCACAAGGCGAGCGACGCTGCGCGTGAGGGCGCCACCCCCGCCATCGTGGCGGACAAGCTGAACCTGAGCTACGGAACCAATCACGTGTTGCACGACGTCTCGATGGAGATCGAAGAGCGCCGGGTGACCGCCTTCATTGGCCCGTCCGGCTGCGGCAAGTCGACCTTCCTCCGCTGCTTCAACCGGATGAACGACCTCATAGACAACGTGACCATTTCCGGAAAACTCCAGGTGCGTGGTCTCGATATCAACGCGCCCAGCGTGGACGTCATTGAAGTGCGTCGCCGGGTGGGCATGATCTTTCAGAAGTCGAACCCGTTCCCCAAGTCCATCTACGAGAACGTGGTCTACGGCCTGCGAATTGCGGGAATCTCCGACCGGGCGACGCTCGATGCGGCGTGTGAGAAAAGTCTGCGTGGAGCGGCTCTTTGGGATGAAGTGAAGGATCGTTTGAACGACAGCGCCCTCGGGCTCTCGGGCGGACAGCAGCAGCGCGTCTGCATCGCGCGCGCCATCGCGGTGGAACCGGAGATTGTCCTGATGGACGAACCGTGCTCGGCCCTCGACCCGATCGCCACCCTCAAGATCGAGGAACTTATCTATTCGCTGAAGGACAGCTATACCATCGTCATTGTGACCCACAACCTTCAGCAGGCGGCCCGCGTTTCCGACAAGACGGCCTTCTTCTGGCTGGGGAAGCTTGTCGAGATGGGCCCGACCGCCCAAATGTTCACCAATCCCCGGGAGAAGCTCACCGAGGACTACATCACAGGAAGGTTCGGATAAATGGAACGCCATCAGTTCGAGGGCGACCTCGAGGCTTTGAAGCGCCGGCTTCTTCACATGGGATCGCTGATCGAGGCGCAAACCAACAAGGCGCTGGTGGCCCTGATGGAACGAAGGATCGACCTGGCCCGCACGGTCATCGAGAGCGACGCCGAGGTGAATCTCCTTCAGATCGAGATCGACGACCGCTGTCTCAAGATGCTGGCCCTGCAGCAACCCATCGCGACCGATCTCCGACTGATCACGTCGGCCATGAAGATGGGCGCCGACCTCGAGCGCATCGGCGACCAGGCCGTCAATATTGCCGAGAACACACTTCGCCTGCTGGAGACGCCTCCGCTCAAGCCGGTCATCCATATTGCGGAAATGTCGGAGATCGCGCAGAAGATGACGCGCGACGCCCTCGACGCCTTTGTCCGCCGCGACGCCGTCCTGGCTCGGGAGGTCCTGCTTCGCGACGACAAGGTCGACCAGTTGAAGGACACCGTGTTCCGCGTCCTTCTGACCCACATGATGGCGGATCCGGGCACCATCGAGCGAGCGCTGGGGCTCATTCTGATCAGCCGCAATATCGAACGAATCGCCGACCACGCCACGAACATCGCCGAAGACGTGATCTTCCTGGTTGAGGCGAAGGACGTTCGACACCATCACTCGGGGGAATGAGACGCCCTGGGAGTACCATTCGAACTACGTATCACCATCGGAGGACGCCAATGAAATTCTTGCGGCCGTACGCGGAACAGAGCTACGCCCTGATGCGCATCGTGGTGGGACTGCTCTTCATGCAGCATGGGCTTCAGAAGATCTTCGGCCTGTTTGGGGGCGTGCCCAAGGAGGCGCCGCCCTTCGTGGTCTACGGTGCGGGGTCGATCGAGCTTGTGGGCGGCGCTCTCGTCGCTATCGGTCTGTTCGCGGCGCCCGCCGCCTTCATCTGCTCGGGCATGATGGCGGTCGCCTACTTCATGGCGCACTTCCCGAAGGGGTTCTTCCCTCTGCTGAACGGAGGTGAGCTGGCGGTGCTCTACTGCTGGATCTTCTTCGCGATCGCCGCGAAAGGCGCGGGCATGTGGAGCGTCGACGCCGCACGCTCGAGGGGCCTGACAAGCGTTCTTTCGTGACTCCGGTTGACAGGAGTCCCCGTCGAAGAGGACAATTCCGATCCTCGTGAGCCATCACTCCTCGGTTCCCCTCGTTTCGCGTTGGCGGTGGCGGAGCTTTGGGTGCGCCTTTGGAGGAGCTTTCGACTGATTTTCACCTGATCCAAAAACCGGATCCCCAGGAAGCCCCCCAAGCGCAGAGACGCCGGGGGCTTTTGCTTTTGTCCCACTTCCGTTTCAACCGGCCATGAACCTGATTCCCCTTCTGAACAAGGCCGTCCTGCGGTCGCTCTCGGAGAGCGAGGCGCGCGAGGCGGCGCTCGCCTTGATGACGGGAGACGGTCCCCCCGCGCAGGTCGGAGGTTTGTTGAGCGCGCTGCGAGTCCGGGGGGAGAGCGGGGTCGAGATCCTTGGATTCGCGCGCGCGCTGCGGGAGAAAGCGGCCGCCTTCCCCCTTTCCCGCGACGGCCTCATCGACACCTGCGGCACCGGGGGCGACGGGCTTTCCACCTTCAACGTCTCGACCCTTGCCGGAATCGTGGCCGCGGCCGCGGGTGCTCGGGTGGCCAAGCACGGAAACCGCGCGGTCTCCAGCCGCTGCGGCAGCGCGGACGTCCTCGAAGCCCTCGGTGTGAAGATCGACGGCTCGCCGAGCGTCGCCGCGCGCTGCGTCGACGAAACCGGGTTCGGTTTCCTGTTCGCGCCCCACTATCACCAGACCCTGCGGCACCTCGCCCCTATTCGCCGGGAGCTTGGCTTCCGGTCGATCTTCAATCTCGTCGGCCCGCTCGCGAATCCGGCGAAGGTGCGCCTTCAGGTGGTTGGCGTTCCCTCTCTCGCGTGCCTGCGGCCGGTGGCCGAGGCGCTGCTCGCGCTCGGCGCGGTGCGTGCCCTGGTTGTGCATGGCGAAGACGGCAGCGACGAGATCTCGCTTTCGGGCCCCACCTCCGTGCTGGAAGTCCGGCCCAATGGGATCGAAGCGCGAACCATTCACCCCGAGGACGCGGGACTTTCCACCTGTCGTCCCGAGGATGTCAAGGGAGGCGATGCGGAGGCCAACGCCCTGATCGCGACTCGGATCCTCAATGGCGAGCGCGGCCCCGCTCACGATTTCGTGGTCATGAACGCCGCCGCCGCACTCCTGGTCGCCGAGCGCGCCTCGTCGTTGCGTGACGGCGCCGGAATGGCCCGCGAAGCGCTTCTTTCGCTGCGGGCCCGCGCCGTCCTCGATGCGGTGAGACGCGTTTCTTTGGAGGCCGCATGACGTTTCTGGAGGATGTGCTCAAGGCGAAGCGGCGCGAAGTCAGAAGCCTCCGCAAAAACCCTTCCGCCTTCGTGGGTGGCACAGACTCGGGTTTCGCCCGCGCCCTGCGAGGCCCGGGGCTCTCGGTCATTGCCGAGATAAAGAGACGCTCGCCCTCGAAAGGTGTGTTTGCTCCAGACCTCGACGCTGCGAGAACCGCCCAAGCCTACGCCGCTGGAGGCGCGGTCGCGATCTCGTGTCTGACCGACCGCGAGTTCTTTGGAGCTCTTCCGGGCGATCTGCAGCTTGCCCGCACCGCGTCCTTGCCGGTCCTGCGCAAGGATTTCCTGATCGATGAGGTTCAACTTGACGAGAGCGTGTCCATGGGGGCTTCGGCGGTTCTGCTCATCGTGCGGGTCCTCGATCGCGGCCGACTCAAAGCGCTACTCGCTTATGCGGAGTCGCGCGGTCTGCAGGCACTCGTCGAGGTCCACGATGAGGTGGAGATCGACCGAGCCATGGCTGAAGGAGCGTCCATCATCGGTGTGAACAACCGCGACCTCGGCACATTGGTCGTGGATCCCGGGCGTGCTCTTCGTCTGCGCCCATGCATCCCCGCAGGCATCCTCAGCGTGGCCGAAAGCGGTGTTGCGACGCGGGACGACATGAAAAGGATTGAAGCCGCGGGATTCGATGCGGTCTTGATCGGCGAAGTCCTCGCCAAAAGCCCCGACCCCGCAGCCAAACTGCGCGAACTGAGCGGTCGAGAGATCGAGGCTTCAAAATGACCTGGATCAAAGTCTGTGGCATCACCTCGAAGGCAGACGCGGAAGCGGCGATCGAGGCGGGCGTCTCGGCGATCGGACTTGTCTTCGCCACATCAGTGCGGCAGGTCACGCTCGAAAGAGGTCTGGGGATCGCGGCTCTGGCGAGGAATCGCGTGCAGGTGGTTGGGGTCTTCAGGGAGGCCGGGCTTGTGGAGGCGGCCCACGCCGTCGTCCGTTTCGATCTGATTCAGATTCACAGTGACGCGCGGCTCAACGTCGCTGTTCCCGTGCTGCGGGCGGTTCGCCCCGAGCTCCTCGACCGAAGCGCCTTCGACGAAGGGGAGACGACCCTGATCGACGGCAGCGAAGGGAAGGGGATCACGTTCGACTGGGCGCGTATCCGAGCGAGGCCGGGGCGTTTCGTGATCGCTGGGGGTCTGACCCCTGAAAACGTCGGCGAAGCCGTCGCGTCGGCTCGACCTTTTGGCGTCGACGTGTCGTCGGGAGTGGAAAGTGTCCCCGGTCTCAAGGACCCGGGAAAGATGGCTCGTTTTGTGGCCGCGGTGAGGAGGGCCGATGCCGTCCGCTAGCAAACCAGGCTACTTTGGCGCGTACGGTGGAAGGTTCGTTCCGGAGACCCTGTCCGCAGCCCTTGATGAACTGGCGACCGCCTACGACGCGGCCCGGGCGGATCCGGTCTTTCAGGAGCGGCTTGAGGACCTTCTGTCGAACTATGTCGGCCGCGCGACGCCCCTGTACTTCGCGGAGCGATTGACGAAACACGCGGGCGGAGCGCAGGTTTACCTCAAGCGCGAAGATCTCAACCACACCGGCGCGCACAAGATCAACAACGCGATCGGCCAGGCCCTTCTCGCGAAGCGCCTTCTGAAAGAGCGAATCATCGCGGAGACCGGCGCCGGGCAGCACGGCGTCGCCACCGCCACCGCCTGCGCACTTCTCGGACTGCGCTGCCGGGTGTTTATGGGGGAGGTGGATGTCGCCCGTCAGCGACCGAATGTGGAGCGTATGAAACTCCTTGGCGCCGAGGTCATTCCCGTGGACTCCGGAAGTCGGACCCTCAAGGACGCGATCAACGCCGCGATGCGGCAATGGGTCACCGACGTTCGCGACACTCATTATCTCGTCGGCTCTGTAGTCGGCCCTGATCCATTCCCACGCATGGTCCGTGATTTTCAGTCAATCATTGGCCGCGAAACCCGCGCGCAGTGTCTCGCTCGCTTCGGTCGCCTTCCGGACATGGTGGTCGCGTGCGTGGGTGGAGGATCAAACGCCATCGGCATGTTTCATCCTTTGCTCGAGGACAGGATCGCTCTTGTGGGGGTTGAGGCCGCGGGTCGCGGAATCGACACGAGGGAGCACGCGGCGACACTCGCGAAGGGCCGGCCCGGCGTTCTTCACGGCGCTCGCACCGTCCTCCTTCAGGATGAGGACGGCCAGATTCAGGAGGCGCACAGCATCTCGGCCGGGCTCGACTACCCAGGGGTCGGGCCCGAGCACGCGCACCTGCGGGACACTGGCCGAGTGCGCTACGAGAGCGTCACCGACGACGAGGCGCTCGCGTCCTTTCGTCTCCTGGCCCAGCTGGAAGGCATTGTGCCGGCGCTTGAGTCGGCGCACGCCGTGGCGTTTGTGATCAAAGAAGCCGCCCGGCTTTCGCGCGACGCCGTGATTGTGGTGAACCTCTCGGGGCGCGGCGACAAGGACCTTGACCACGTCATGACCCTCGATAGGAAGGCTCGGTCATGACTATGGCTCGCGTCTTTGAAGCCACCAGGGATCGCAATGAGATGGCTCTCATTCCCTACGTCACCGCGGGTTATCCATCCGTTTCGGCCTCCCTCGACTTCATGGACGCCGCTGCCGCGGCGGGAGCGGACGCCATCGAGATTGGGCTGCCGTTCTCCGATCCGGTGGCCGACGGACCGACAATCCAGTTCGCCTCTCACCAGGCCCTGCAAGCGGGCTTTCGGATCCGTCCATTTCTAGATGCCCTTTCCGCTCGCCGTCCCTCCTGCCCTCTCATCGTGATGACGTACCTCAACCCGCTGCTCGCCCTTGGCCCGAGCGCGTTCTCGATCCTCGCCCAGGCCGGTGTTTCTGCTGTGGTTGTGCCCGATCTGCCCGCGGACGAGGCTGCGTCGATCTCAGAAGACGCAGCCCGATCGGGGATCGACATCGTCCTTCTAGTGGCGCCCACCAGCTCCGACGAGCGGGTCCGGCGGATTGGCGCGCGCTCGCGCGGTTTCGTTTACGTCGTTGGCGTGGTGGGCGTGACCGGCGCTCGTAGGGACGTCGATCCGGCCCTGCCGCAGATTCTGAGCCGCGTGCGACGCGCCACGGAGCTGCCGCTCGTCGCCGGGTTCGGCCTTTCCGACCCTTCCCACATCAGCGCGATCGCGGCCCATGCCGACGGAGCCATCGTTGGGAGCCGTCTGGTGGACGCCATTCGACACGGTGAAGACTTCACCGCTCTCATCCGTTCCTTCAAACAAGCCTCACGGAGACATTGATGCTGATCCTCATGAAATTGGCCACGAATCCTGACGCCATAGCCCTGGTCTGCCGCGCGGTCGAGGAGCTTGGCCTCGTGCCGCACCCGATTCCCGGGGCCACGCGAGTGGCGATAGGCGTCACCGGGAATACCGGCCCGGTCGACGAGACGCCCATCCGAGGTCTGCCCGGCGTGGTGGACGTCATTCGCGTCACCAAGCCGTACAAGCTCACGAGTCGCGAGATGAAGCCTGACGACACCGTGGTTACGGTTTCTGGCATCCGCATCGGGGAGCAGAGGCCGGTGGTGATCGCCGGCCCCTGTTCGGTCGAGACGCGCGAGCAGACGATCGAAACCGCGAAACGCGTGAAAGCAGGAGGCGCTCATCTCCTCCGTGGCGGCGCATTCAAACCACGCACCAGCCCCTACGCGTTTCAGGGCCTCGGCGAGAAGGGTCTCGACATCCTCGCTGAGGCTCGCGACATCACCGGCCTGCCTCTGGTCACCGAGGTGATCGGGGTGGAGGTCTTCGAAGCCGTGGAGGCGGTGACCGACATCCTGCAGATCGGCGCCCGCAACATGCAGAACTATCCGCTGCTGCGGCGGGCCGGAAGGAGCCCTAAGCCGGTGCTGCTGAAGCGCATGATGTCCGCGACCCTGGAGGAGTTCCTGCTCGCGGCCGAGTACCTGCTCGCCGAGGGCAACCGCAATGTGATCCTTTGCGAGCGAGGCATCCGTACGTTCTGCGACCACTCGCGCTACACCCTCGACATCAACATTGTGCCGGAGTTGAAAAGCCTCACCCATCTGCCCGTGCTGGTCGACCCATCGCACGCTTCCGGGAAGCGCGAGATGGTGGTGCCTCTGGCCCGCGCCGCGTTTGCCGCGGGAGCCGACGGCGTGATCGTCGAGGTGCATCCTTGTCCCGACAAGGCGCTGTCCGATGGACGACAGTCGCTGAACCTCGAGCTCTTCGCGGAGATGATGCGCGGTCTGGACCGATACGTCCCGGAGCCCGCGCCGGTTTTGGTCGCATGAGCGTCGCGCATCTTCGGCTTGAAACCGAAGCCCCGGCGCTCGAGGCGTTCTCCCGCCTCTATGCGGGCGATCGCTACGCGTTCCTCTGCGAGTCGCTGGGGGAAGCGGGGCGCCATCGCTTCTCGTTTTTCGGCGGCCGGCCGACCCTCGTTCACCGCTCCCGCCCCTCGGAGATCACGATCGAAGAGGTCTCAAGCGGAGCGATTCGTTCCGACGCGCGCGATCTTCTCGAATCGATTCGCGCGCTTCTCGACCCGAACGAGGCGGTTCCCGCAATCGCGCCCTTCTCTTCGGGCGTGGTTGGCTATCTGGGCTACGACGTGGTCCGGCGGTTTGAGCGCCTCCCTTCTTCGCCGCCCGATCCCGAAGGGCTGCCCGACAGTTTCCTCCTTGTTCCTTCGGAAATTGTCGTGGTCGATCATCAGACGGGCACGACGGACATTGTGGTCCACCGGCCGGAAGGAGGCGCCACTCGCCTTGCCGAGATACGTGGCGAGCTGGAACAAAGCCGCATGGAGCCACCCCACGACCAGCGCGAGAGAGAACCGGCGGCGCTTCGCCCTCGGACCTCGCGACCGGCGTTTGTAGCGGGCGTCGAACGCATCCTCGAGCACATCCGCGCGGGCGACATCTTCCAAGGCGTCCTCTCGCAAAGGTTCGAGGCTGATTTCGAAGGCGATCCGCTGGACCTCTATCGGGCCCTGCGCGAAACGAACCCCGCGCCTTACATGTACTTCCTGAAACTCGGCTCCGATCACGCGGTTCTTGGCTCATCTCCCGAGGTTCTGGTGAGTCTGGAGGAGGGTCGCGCCCTGACCCGGCCGCTCGCCGGAACCAGGCCGCGCGGCGCCTCGCCGGAAGAAGACGAGCGCCAGGCGACCGATCTTCTGGCCGACGAGAAGGAGCGCGCCGAACACGTGATGCTCGTTGATCTGGCGCGGAACGACCTCGGCCGGGTGTGCGAATACGGTTCGGTCCAGGTCACGCGCCAGTTTGAAATCGAGCGTCACGCCCGGGTCATGCACATCGTTTCCGAGGTGGAGGGTCGATTGCGGAAGGATCTCGACGCGCTGGA
>JANLWV010000375.1:0-6818 GCA_031364765.1 Vicinamibacteria bacterium | reverse complement strand
AGCCATCGACGTAGACCCGCGCCTTCGCGGGCTCCACCAGCGTCCGGAGCTGAGCTACGTTCCCGCTCCGATACCGATAAGACCGGTAGGAGGACGAGGGGTAGTAGCCGTAGTAGTCGCCATATGAATAGCCGTAGTCGTTGTAGCCGTATCCATAGCCGTACCGTCCGTATGAGCGACCGGGGTAGCCCCATGAGTAGGCGTAAGGATCGTAGTAGTAGTACGAGTTGGGGTAGCCCGTGTAACGATCGCCATCGTTCCCGTAACGGCCCCGGTCTCCGGTCCCGGTTCCCGGCCTCGGCCGGCGCCGCGCCGCATCGGGCGTCGAATCGCTGTACTGGCTTCCGCCGCTCTGAGCGGACGACCCAGCACTGCCCGAGGAGGTGGAACCGGCACTTGACCCGGAAGACGAACCTCCCGTGTGCCTGGACCCAGAGTCGGACGAGGAGGAGCCGCCGCCGGAGCGGGGCACCGCGCGGTCGTCGCTGCCCTGCGCGAACGCGGTCGCGGAGATCAGGACCAAGGGGACCATTCCGATGATCTTTGGTGTCTTCATGGCGTTAAAACCTCGAAAGGCGCGCTCTGAAGAGAGTCTGCCAGCGGGAACGGTAGCAAACGTCGTGCCGACTTGCGAGCCGAGAACGACAGTCGATTTGTCCCGCCCCGATGACAGGCCTCCTGCAACTGAGGACAGGGAAGACCCTTAGGTCCGGCGTGGGGGCGGTTAGACACAAGTCACCGGATCGCCAGGACGAATCACGCCTGGGGTGAGGACGCGGGCGTACATCCGGGTGCAGCCGCGAACCTGTCTGCACCAGGCTTCAGTCAAGGCCGAAGACCTGAATCGATTCGAGTCGCCCCGCGGTCTGTTTCTCTTGGAGATGATTCTGGTCTTGGTTCGCGGGCATCAGCGAACGTAAGATTACCCGTTCGGAACTTACCGCCCGCATGTTCCGTATTCATAGTGTTGGACGCTGGGCAGGTTCTGTCCAAACCTCGACGTTTCTCGAGGCTCTCCGAAACAGGCTCGCAATTCTGGAGGATTCATGTCGAAAGGCAAGAAAATCGCGCTGTCCCTGGTGGCGCTTGTGGTTGTCTTTGGGGTGATCGCCGGAAGCGTGGCGCGAGAAAGCCGAAAGAAGATCGAGGTCCAGACCGGCAAGGTCGGGAAGAAGGATCTGGTCTCCAAGGTCTCAGCCTCCGGAGAAATCCGACCCAAGAAGTTTGTCAACGTTTCGTCGGACGTGGCGGGCCGGATCGTGCGTCTGCTGATCAAGGAAGGCGACCGGGTGAAGCGCGGTCAGATTCTGGCCAGAATCGACGCCAAGCGCTACGAGGAGGGCGCCCGGCAGTCTGAGGCAGGTCTCGCCGCATCCCGGTCCGACCTCGATCGCACGCTCGCCGACCTCGAATTGAGCCGGCAGGGTCTTGAACGACAGAAGAGGATGCACGCGGACAGACTGATCTCCGATCAGTTGCTGGAACAGGCCGAGTCCGAATTCAAGATGAAGCAGGCCTCGGTCGAATCGCAGCGGAAACGGGTCACCCAGCAGTCCGCGATTGTGGCCACCAACCAGGACGACCTCGGCAAGACCGTGGTCATAGCGCCCATGGATGGCGTGGTCACCAGCCTTCAAAAGGAAGAGGGCGAGACCGTCATCGGCGCTCAAAGCTTCTCGCCCACCGTGCTGTGCGTGGTCGCCGATCTTTCGGTCATGGAGGTCGAGATTCTCGTGGATGAGACCGATATCCAGAACCTCGCCCTGGGACAGAGCGCCGAAGTACGAGTCGACGCTCTCGAAGGTACCATCATCAAGGGCGAAGTCACCGAGATCGGCTCCTCGGCGATTCCTCGGGGCGCCGCCGCGGTGGCTGGATCGAACGTGAACAATTCGAACCAGGCGAAGGATTTCAAAGTCACGGTCACCCTCAAGGACCCGCCCATGACGCTGCGGCCGGGCTTGAACGCAACCGCGGACGTCATCACCGCCCGTCGCGAGGGCGTCGTCGCCGCGCCGATTCAGGCGGTGGTGGTTCGTCAGTTTGAAAAGGACGGAACGGTAGTGGATCCAGCCATGGGTCAGGCCGCGCCGGGAGAAGCCAATACACCTTCGCGAACCGCCAAACTTGAAGAGAAGGAAGGGGTCTTCCTGGTCCAGAGCGGCAAGGCGGTCTTCAAGCAGGTCAAGACCGGCATCATCGGCGACTCCGATATCGAGATCACCGAGGGCATCAAGGACGGCGACGAGATCGTCATCGGTTCTTACCGAACGCTGAGAACGCTGCGCAACCAGGCTCAACTCAAGATCGAGGACCAGGCGAAGAACAAGGCCGCCAGGTGACGGAGACGAGTTCAGCCACATCCATCATCCGCTGCGTCGACCTCTGGCGCACGTATCAGATGGGCGAAGAGACTATCCATGCTTTGCGGGGCGTGTCGTTCGAGATTGAGCCCAACGAGTATCTCGCGATCATGGGTCCGTCGGGCTCGGGCAAATCGACGCTGATGAATCTGATCGGGTGCCTCGATACGCCGTCTTTGGGGGAGTACTACCTGCGGAACCAGCTCGTCTCGAAAATGAGCGATGACGCTCTCGCCGAGATACGAAACAAGGAGATCGGCTTCGTCTTCCAGACGTTCAACCTGCTCCCCCGCGCCTCGGCCCTGGAGAACGTCGAGCTGCCCCTCGTTTACGCGGGAGTCTCGAAGAGCGCGCGGATGGAGCGGGCCCGCCAGGCGCTCGAGAGAGTGGAGCTGGGCGACCGTATGGGCCACCGGCCGAACGAACTCTCGGGCGGCCAGCGGCAGCGGGTGGCCATAGCGCGGGCGCTGGTCATGGGCCCCGCGATTCTTCTGGCCGACGAACCCACCGGCAACCTCGACTCGGCCACGGGTGAGGAGATCATGCGGCTCTTCGAGCGACTCCACGAGGCCGGGAATACGATCATTCTCGTCACCCATGAGCGCGACGTCGCCGAACACGCACATCGGGTCGTCATGATCCGTGACGGCAAGATCGCCAGCGACGAAATGAGCCGAAAGCCCTCGTGAGACCAAAGGCTCGCCGGGGAGCCCCCTGATGCCTTTCTACGAAGCGATTGCCATTGCCGTGGCCTCGGTCAAGGCCAACAAGCTCCGGTCCGTGCTCACCATTCTGGGTGTGGTGATCGGGATCGCATCGGTTATTGCCGTCGTGGCCATCACCGATGGCCTCGACCGCTATATGGCCGACAAGGTCCTGGCCCTCGGGACGAAGAGTTTCACGGTTCAGAAGTTTCCCGACGTCATCGTCTCGTTTGACCAGTTCCGCGAGTTCAACAAACGCAAGGACCTGATCCTGCGTGATATCGATCTGATCAAAGAAGCCTGCACCCTGTGCTCCGAGGTCGGAGGCCTGCTGGTCACGGGCCGGACGGTCAAGTACGGTTCGGTTCGGCACGAAGGCGTCCAGGTCATGGGCGTCACCGAGAATTTCAGCCGCATCGGCTCCGTTCGAGATCTGCTGACCGGCCGACACCTGATCAACGACGACCTCGACTCCGCCCGGCCGGTCGCGGTCATCGGAGCCGACGTGATGGACGCGTTTTTTCCGAATGCCGAACCTCTCGGCAAGGAGATTCTCATCGACGGCAATCGCCTGCGCGTGGTGGGCGTGGCCGAACGCAAAGGCAAGGTCTTCGGCCAGAGCCAGGATAACTTCGTCTGGACGCCCATCACGGCGTTCCGGAAGGCGTTTGGGTCGAGACGGTCCGTCGCCATTCAAGCCGAGGCTCAATCGATGGCGGTCTTCGAGCAGGCCCAGGACCAGGCCAGACTCGCCCTCCGCAACCGGCGCCACCTGGAATATTCGGAGCCCGATGATTTCACCATCGAAACCGGGGAGAGCGTCATGGACCTTTGGAACAGCGCCACCCAGGGCATCTATGTGGTGACCATCGTGGTCACCGCGATCAGCCTTCTGGTCGGAGGCGTCGTGGTGATGAACATCATGCTGGTCTCGGTCACGGAACGGATCAAGGAGATCGGCGTCCGCAAAGCGCTGGGCGCCCGGCGCGGAGACATCCAGAAACAGTTCATCGTGGAATCCGTTCTTCTCACCGGAATCGGCGGCGTCCTCGGTGTGCTTCTGGCGGCGGTGTTTTCGTTTGGGGTCAGCAAACTCATGTCGGGCATCGTGGGCGACGAATTCTCGGCCCCCGTTCAGCTATGGGCGGTTTTTGTCGCGGTCATTTCGTCGACCGCGGTCGGTCTCGTCGCCGGCATCTATCCCGCTTCCCGCGCTGCCGCCCTCGACCCCGTGGTCGCGCTGAGGAGCGAGTAGAAATGGCTCGCTCTGGTTCGGCGCGCATCGCTCTTATCGGATTGTGGGAGGCCATCAAAATGGGCCTCGCGTCGCTCACCGCCTACAAGTTGCGCGCGGGGCTCACCATTCTCGGCGTCGTCATGGGCATCATGACCGTCTCCGTGGTGTCGTCCATCATTGCGGGTCTGAACAACTCTTTGTCGTCGCAGCTCGACAAACTGGGTTCGGCTTTCATCCTGGTGCGGCCCTTCCAGCCAGGTGAAAACGTCCCGGCGGAAGAACGTCGACGGCGCAGGCTCCTGACCGACGACGAGGTCGAAGCCATCCGGGGACTTCCCTTCGTGGCGCAAGTCAGCCCGCTGGAGTTTGTGCGCGCCGATCTGATCAAGTACAAGGAGTTTCGGGTCAACGCCGCCCAGGTGATAGGAGCCACACCCGACTATGAAGGCGTCCATGACGTCTTCGTCGACCGGGGTCGTTTCTTCAACGAAAGCGAGACCTCGCGCGCGGCCGCGGTCTGTGTCATCGGGCCGGAAATCGTGGACGCGGTTTTTGCCGGGCTCGACCCATTGGACAAGGAACTCGCCATCGACGGAAGGAAATTCCGCGTCGTCGGCGTGACCGAGCGGCAGGGGAAGTTTCTTTTCATCAACCGTGACAATTTCATTCTCGTGCCCATCAAGAGTCTCCCCTCCGCAAATTTCATGGGGCTTGCCGGGTATGTGGCCGACATCAAGGCGGTGTCGCCGGAGCGTCTCGCCCAGGCCGAGGAGCAGATTCGAGACACCTTGCGGCGAAAACGCCGTCTCAAGTTTTTCGCGAAGGATTCATTTGCCGTCTTTACCCAGGACGCGGTGACCGATCTTTACAACCAGGTGACCGGTGGGATCTATATGGTGATGATCGCCATCTCGTCGATCGGCCTCGTGGTGGGCGGCGTCGGGGTCATGAACATCATGCTGGTGTCCGTGACCGAGCGAACGCGTGAGATCGGGATTCGGAAGGCCCTCGGCGCCAAGAGGAGAGACATCCTGTGGCAATTCCTGACCGAAGCCATGACCCTCACGGGTGTCGGGGGGATTCTCGGGATTCTGATTGGCGGCGGCTTCGCGAGCGTCATCAACGCGCTTTCGCCGTTCCCGGCCGCGTTCCAGCCTCAATGGGTGGCCGCCGCCTTTTTTTCGTCGCTCGTGGTCGGGCTTTTCTTCGGTTTGTGGCCGGCCATGAAGGCGGCAAGGCTCGATCCCATCGAGGCCCTGAGGTACGAGTAAATGTCCGCGCCGCTCCCCGAATCCGGTTCGTTCGTCGGGAATCTGTTCAACCTTTATTTCGAACCGGCGGAGACGTTCGCCAGGATCTTTGCCCGGCCGCGTGTCCTTCTGGTCATCCTTCTTCAGACCGCGCTCGCCGTCGGCTTCACCACCGTCTGGCTCCAGAGGGTGGACACCCGCGAGTTCATGCGGCAACAGATGGAGCAAAACCCGAGGCTCCAGGACATGCCCGCCGAACAAGTGGAGCGAATCATCGACTCTCAAGCGAACTTCATGAAAGCGTGGGGACGTTTCGGTCCCTTCATCGCACCGGCTCTGCTCGACCTGCTGCTTTCGGGGATTCTTATGTTCGTCTTCCGCTTCTTTATGGCCGCCGATGTCTCGTTCTCTCAATCTCTCGCCACCGTGGCCTGGACTTTCGCGGCGATCGGCCTGGTCCAGACTCCAATCATGCTCGCGGTGTTCTCCCTGAAGGGGGACTGGAATGTCGACCCTAATCAGGTCATCCAGGCGAACCCAACCCTCTTCTTCGAAGCCAGCGACCTCGCGAGATGGCTCTGGAGCTTCCTTTCGAGCCTCGACCTCTTCTCGCTGTGGACGATCTTTCTGCTCGCCACCGGCTATTCGGTCGCGAGCAGGCGCGGTCTCAGTTCCGGCCTCTTTGGCGTGGGCATTCCCTGGGCCATGTACGTGCTGGTGAAGGTCGGCTTCCTGCTCCTGCTGGGATAGACGCTAGGGCTTCGCTCAGCAAACCGAGCGGGAGCGGCTCACCATCCGATCCCGGAGCGAAGCCCAAGGGACCTGTCCCTATAACCTAGCGGTTCCATGTGCGGAATTGCGGGCGTCGTCGAGGCGGAAGGATCCCCATCGCGTGAGCTCCTGGAGCGGATGGGACAAAACATAGCCCATCGCGGGCCGGATGACGGACGCATCGAGATCTTCGGTCGCGCGGGCTTCTCGTTTCGCCGGCTCTCCATCATCGATGTCGCGGGCGGGGCCCAGCCGATCTCGAACGAAACCGGTCGCATCCATGTCATGGCTAATGGCGAGATCTACAACTACCTCGATCTGCGCCGCGAGCTCACGACGCTTGGACATCGTTTCAAGACGAACTCGGATGTCGAAACCATCGTTCACGGCTACGAACAATGGGGCGACGACGTTCCGAAGCGCCTCGCCGGAATGTTCGCCTTCGCGATCTGGGATGAAGACCGGCAGAGACTCTTACTGGGCCGGGATCGCC
>JANLWV010000365.1:0-3541 GCA_031364765.1 Vicinamibacteria bacterium | reverse complement strand
GCGTGGCCGCGTAGCCCGTGTTTATCGGTCCAAGGCGAAGCTGAAGCACATCTACGCGCTGCACCCGAATCGACTCTGGGCACATCGCGCCAAACGACCGGACTCGGTGTGGGTCGGTGACGTCACCTATCTGAAGTCGGCCGATCACTGGTGTTACCTTGCAATGGTCGAAGATCAGTGCTCGCGAAGGGTCCTCGGCTGGAGCCTGGGTCGTAAGCGGGGGGTGAGCCTGACCCGGAGAGCGTTCGATGCGGCGTACCGGGTACGGCGGCCACAACGGCTGATTTTTCACAGCGATCGCGGGATTGAGTACGCGGCGCCTGCCTATCGCAATCGGCTCCGAGACCTGGGCGTGCGCCAGAGCATGACGAGCGGCGGTGCGCCCTCAGAAAACCCGCATGCGGAGTCGTTCTTTCATTCCCTCAAAGCCGACGTCATCCACGGCTTTGAGTTCCCGAACGACGAAACCCTTCGCGCGTGCCTGCGCTGGTACGTGCCTTTCTACAATCGCAAACGGCTACACTCGAGTTTGGGCAATCTATCGCCCGTCGAGTTCGAGAAGAAGGTTGCGTAGGAAATGAACTGTCTACAAAACCGAGGCAGGATCCCGGGGTCCGCGCCGGCTAGTGGTGGGTTCCTGGGCCTCCTGCGCACAGTGGCCCTCGTCGCGGTCGCGGCTGGGGCGGTGGGCTCGTTCGGCTTGATGCTTCGCGCCGGTCAGCGAACCCCCCGGCTCCTGCTGGTTCTTTTCACGATCTGGGTGCTTTCCCCGTTCGTGGGCCTTGCATGGGCCAACACGGTTTCGAAGCGTTGGTCGGGTCTTACCCGCGCGACGCTCTATTGCGTGACGCTCGTTCTCACCGTGGCCTCCTTGGCCATTTACGGGGACGTGGTTGTTATAGCGCCCCCGGGGTCGCCGAACGCTTTCAAGTTTGTTGTCGTTGCCCCGGGATCATGGCTGATCATGGCGATCGTTGTTCCGATAGCCGCGTTGGTATCAGGCAGGCGGTTGAGAGTCCGACCGTGACGGGGCGCCTCGGGCTCACCGCCGCTGCCGCAACACCTCATACGCCGCGACGGCTACCGTGTTCGACAGATTCAGCGACCTTACCGAGTCCGGCTCTTGCGGAAGGGCGACGAGCGAGGCCCGATACTTCTTTCGCAGGCCTGCGCTCAAGCCGGTGCTCTCCCGCCCGAAAACGAGCACGGTTGGTCCGAGGTAGGAAACGTCCCAATAAGGCCTCGTCGCTTCCGCGGAGAAGAACGCTTGCGTTCCGAGTCCCGGCAGCACCCCTTCGAACGCTTCAAAGCTTTCCCAGACCATCGGATTCACCGCGGGCCAGTAGTCGAGGCCGGCGCGTTTCACTCGGGCGTCATCGAGGGAGAAGCCGAGCGGCTTCACCAGGTGGAGCTTGGCGCCGGTGGCGAGGCAGGTTCGGCCTACGTTTCCCGTGTTGAAATGAATCTCCGGCTCGACCAGAACGATATGGAGAGAGAAGGACTTAAGAGACGTGAGGACCTGAGAGTTCATGCCCTGCTGACGTTACTTGGTCCGCCACCGGGCCACCCAGGCACGCGGCTTCCCGCTCGGCTCACTTGCGAACCGCGTGCGCTCCGAAATGGAACGTCCTGGCCTTAAACTCTCAGGTTGTCCGCGGTCTGTGACAATCTGCCGCTGGCGTACCGGAAGCCTAACCGCCCGGCCAGCCGTCCCTAGAGAGGAGCGTATCTTGCCCAAGGTGCCAGCCAAGACGGTTTCCGTCGGGCGCGACCGCAGTGGCCCGAGCCGGCGGAAGGCTGAAGCCGAGGCCTCCGGTGAGGCCGGCTCATCCGAAGTCCAGCGCCAGAGGCGCCAGATCCGCCGCCTCGAGAGGCTCGTCGAGGCCGGCAAGGCGCTGAACGTGACGCTGGACCTCGGCGAGTTGTTCGGCGTGATCCTCGCGATCGTGACGGAGCAGACGAACGCGGAGCGCGCCTCGCTGTTCCTGCTTGACGCGCAGCGCCATGAGCTGTGGTCGCTGGTGGCCCAGGGGCTCGGCCGTGTCGAGATCCGCCTCCCCGCCGGCCAGGGGCTCGCGGGCTGGGTCGCGGAGTCGGGCGAGACGCTCCACATCCAGGATGCCTACGCCGACCCGCGCTTCGACCGCAGCATCGACAAGGCCTCGGGCTACCGGACGCGCAACCTGCTCGTAGCACCGGTGCGCGACAAGGCAGGCCGCATCACGGGCGTGATCCAGCTCCTGAACAAACCGGGCGAGGGCTTCGGCCAGGACGACATCGACTTCCTGCACGACATCTCGGTGCCGGCTGCCATCGCCCTCGACAACGCGCGGCTGCACCAGGAATCGCTGGTGCGCCAGAGGCTCGAGAAGGATCTGCAGCTCGCGCGCGCGATCCAGCGCAGCCTGCTGCCGGAGGCGCCGCCCCAGGTGGCCGGTTTCGAGATCGCGGTGAGGTATGAAGCCTCGCAGCAGGTGGGAGGCGACTACTACGACTTCATCCGTCTCTCGGACGACGCCTTGATGGTGGTCGTCGCCGACGTTGAGGGAAAGGGCACGGCGTCGGCGATGGTGATGTCGAACGCCCAGGCCACGCTGCACACCCTGGCCCGCCACGTCCACTCGATCGAGGGCATACTGTTCAACCTGAACGAGCGCGTCCTCGAGAGCACGCGCTCGGGCAAATACATGACGATGTTCCTGGGCCTGATCGACGTGTCGCGGCGCGGCCTCCACTACATCAACGCCGGCCACGTGGCGCCGCTGCTGGTGCGCGAGAACGGCGTCACGCCCCTTAAGGACGGCGGCCCGGTCGTCGGCCTGCTGCCGGGGGCGCGTTACCGCCGCGGCCACGTGCGACTAGCCCCGGGCGATATCGTGGTGGCCTGCACCGACGGGATCACCGAGGCCGCGGGCCCCTCCGAGGAAGAGTATGGCGGTGAGCGGCTCGGTCGTGAGGTGCTGGCTCGGCGCGCGCAGAGCGCTTCGAGCATTGTCGACGGCATCTTCGCTGAAATCCAGGAGTACTCGCGCAACGCGACCCACCCCGACGACAAGATCCTGATGGCCCTCAAGGTGCTCTGAACTGCAGATCGAAGAGATCGAACCCTTCGTCCTGCGCCAAGAGAGTGGAGCCCGAATCGAGGGCGAGCACTTCCGGATCGACGTACGCGCGTTCCACAATCAGGTAGCGAACGCCATACTTCCTGGCCGCGTCCTCGACGCGCTCGCGCCAGACCGGCGACACGAGTTCGAACTTTTGAAGCGACCCGCTGTGCGAGCCCCAAAGGACGGCCCGCCCGGTCTGATAAGTGACGTAGTCGCTGTAGCCGCCAGGCAGACACACGACACCGCCCTCCGGAAGTGAAGACAACCGCAGGGTCGCAGCGCGCAATCCCGGCGGCACATGGGCGGTCCATTCGTTGTTCTTGCCTCGCACGTAGCCGAGGAAGAAAACGACCGACACGGCGCTCGCGCCCAGCGCGGCCAGGGTGGCGAGTCCCGCAGGCCGGAGCAGGCCTGCCGGAGATCCGATGGCGGAC